>NZ_JBHXQY010000112.1:0-21085 GCF_042716955.1 Nocardiopsis sp. NPDC058631
CATCATCACCACCCACGGGGACGGGGTGGAGGAGACCCGGGCCGAACTCGAAGCCTCCCCGCGCAGCGCCCGGGCCCGCACTCCTGCCGGAGGGGAGTCGGGCCCGGAGCTGCCCTCACCCGTCCAGGGACGTGACCAGGTTCTCGGTGTGGACGGCGCGAGCGGGCGGGGCGGCCCCCTTCCACTCCATCCGCGACCAGGGCAGCTCCAGGTCCTGCGGGTCGAGGACCTCCCGCGGTGCCAGGTCCTCGATGGCCGCGGCCTCCCCGTGGCGGGCGAAAACCGACTCCACGTACCGGTGGCCGGTGTCCGGGGCCAGGAAGACGACACGGCGCCCCTGGCTCCGCAGGGCCTCCCACCGCGCCACGAGGTGGGCCGCCCCCGTGGAGAGCCCCGCGAACACCGCGTGGCGGCGGAGCAGGTCCACGCTCCCCGCCAGCGCGGCCGCGAACCCGGTCCAGTGGACCGTGTCGTAGAGCGCGTGGTCGACGTTGCCGAAGGGGATGGAGCTGCCGATGCCCGCGATGATGATGTCCCGGTCCTCGACCCCGTCGCCGCCGAAGGTGACGCTGCCGAAGGGCTGGACCCCCACCAGCGCGGTGTCGGGCTTCTTCGACCGCAGGAAACGGGCCAGGGCCCCGGTCGAGACGCCCGTCCCGACCCCGCCCACCAGGGTCAGCGGTTCGCCTCCCATCTCCCCGGCGATCATGTCGGCGGCCTCGCGGTAGCCGAGGGCGTGGACGTCGTCGTGGTACTGGCGCATCCAGTGGAACCCGGGGTTGTCCCGGATCACCTCCCTGACCCGTCTCACCCGCCGGTTCTGGTCGAGCCGGAGGTCGTCGGAGGGCGGCATCTGTTCCAGGGTGGCGCCGAGCACGGCGAGCTGGACGCGCAGGGTCCGGTCGACCGTCGTGGAGCCGATGATGTGGCAGCGCAGCCCGTAGCGGTGGGCGGCCAGGGCCAGGCCGTGGGCGTACATGCCGCTGGAGCTGTCCACGAGGGTGTCGCCCGGACGGACGGCGCCGGTGTCGAGCAGGTGGCGGACCGCCGCCACGGCGGACGCCACCTTCATGGACTCGAAGCGCAGGCACGCCACTCCCCCGCCCAGGTCGATCAGGTCGGGTCTGCCGACGGCCTCGGAGAAGTGCTCGTCCACGGTCATCCCCGTTCTCCCCCGGTGCGCGCCCCTCTCCTGTCCGCGCCGTGGTTCCGGTAGCGGTAGAGGACGGTCGGGTCCGCGCTGAACTGGGAGAACGGGAAGGGTTCGGCCGACAGGGCGCTGACGCCGCGGCCGAGGAACGCGCGGGCGACGGCGGCACCGCTCTGCGCGTAGACCACGAGCGGGATGTCCCGCTCGCGGCACCGCTCCAGGATGCGGTCGAAGGTCCCGTTGCCCAGGGTCATCCCGGTGGCGACGACGGCGTCCGCCTCGGAGAGGACCTCCTCCATGTCCGGGGTGACGGGGTCGCCCCACCGGGTGCTCCGCAGGTTCAGGTCGCAGGGCAGACAGCGTCCTCCCCTGTCGTGGATCGCGGCGACGAGGGGGTTGACCACGCCGATGAGTCCGATCTTGCGGCCGTCGGGTTCGGGGACGAGTCCGGCGACGGCCGCGTCGCGGGCCAGGGCCCGTTCCTCCGGGGTGCCCCCCGGGAGGACGACCTGCTCGGCCCGGGGGTCCTCGGAGTGCGGCGCGGCCTGGCCCAGATAGGCGTCCAGGGCGGCGAGCCGCAGCGGGAGCGGCCCGTCGGCGAGGAGGTCCCGCAGGGGGCCGCCGGAGGCCTCTGCGCAGACCGCGGGGTCGATCTCACCCGGCTCGAAGGCACACGCGCCGAAGGCCCGGCCGACCCTGACCAGGACGTACTGGTTGAGGTAGGTGACCCCCGCGCCTGCGAGCCTGGTGCCGTGGTGGACCCAGAACACGCTGGTGGCCGGGGGCAGGGAGGGGTCGGCCAGCGCCGACCGGAAGAGCGCGTCGAGGTCCCTCATCGGACCACCTCCCGGTCGTGGGTGCCGTTCCCCGCCACGGCGGGTTCGCGGGTCAGGCGGAACAGGTGGGTGAGGACGCCGTCCTCCCAGTCGTGCCTGTGGTGGATCCGGGCCGTGAACCCGGTGCGGGCGGCGTGCCCGATGATGCCGCGCAGGTCGGCGGTGTTGGACACGATGAGGTAGACCTCCCCGCCGGGGGCCAGGAGGTCGCGTTCGGCGATCTGCGAGAAGAAGGCGTCGGTGACCGCGGCCCCCGCGCACACGTTGCGGACCACGTCGGGGTCGCCGCTCACCTGCTGGCTGACGGCCGGGGGGTTGAAGGTGACGACGTCCACCTGGTGGCCCTCGGGGAAGTCCGCGAAGACGTCGGAGACGACCGGGACGAACGCGGGCGCCTCCCCGTCCGGGACGAGCCTGCGGTAGTTGTCCTCGGCGGCACGGACGCTGGCGGCGTGCACGTCCACGGCGTAGACCCGTGCCGCTCCGCGCAGGCCCGCCACCGCGGTCTCGACCCCCAGGCCGACCCCCATCGCGGCGTAGCGCCTGCCCCGTACCCCGATGTCGCCGTCCAGGAGGCGCTGGTGGATCATGCGGCTCGTCTCCCCCGGCAGGAACACCCCGGGTGGGACGGTGAAGTCCCACCCGTTCCAGGTGTAGGTGCGGTGGGTGTTGAGGTCGGCCTTGGGCTGGTTCATGCCGATGATCTGCTCGGCCGGCAGAGGCAGAGGGAGCTGTGCGATCAGGGAGGGGTCCACGCGGGTCCTTTCGACGGCGGAGGATGACGTCTCGGAGAACGGCGGCGGGGCGCCGACACACGCCCCAGGTCGCATCTCGGACACCGGGCCGTCCGCGGCACCACGGGGGTGGCGCCGCAGACGGCTCCGGCGATGACGACTATAGGGGAAATGAAAATCATTGTCAGCAAATGACAGCAATGCAAGTCCAGCGCAAGTGGTTATCATTTTCACTATGATGTGACAACCGCCTCCGACACGCCAGAGAGTGAGAGACCACGGTGCCATCGATGCCGCCGCCGAACCCGACCGCGATCCGCCGTCCACGGGGCAGACCGCTCCTCGACCCGGCCTTCGTCCGCCTGTGGTGCGGAACCACCGCGTCGGGCCTGGCGACCTGGGCTCTGCCGTTCATCCTCGGGCTGGCGGTCCTGGACGGCTCTCTCGGAGCCGTGGGTCTGGGCATGGTCCTGGCCACCCGCACCGCCGGGTTCCTGATCGCCGTGCCCCTCGGCGGGCTGCTCGCCGACCGCCACTCCCGCCGGTCGGTCATCTTGTGGTCGGGGCTCGCGGCGGCCGCCGCCACACCCGTCCTCACCGCGGGACTGGGCACCTCCACCGCCCTCATGGCCGCGGCGGCGGCCGTGGTGGGCGTGGGTCAGGGAGCCTGCCGCCCGGCGTTCCAGGCGCTCACCGCCGAGGTCGTCGCCCCCGAGGGCCGGCAGCAGGCCAACGCCGCCCTCACGTTCTCCGTGCGCGGCGCCACCCTGCTCGCGCCCGGGCTCACCGCGTTGCTGTCGACGGTGACCGGCACCGGCGTCCTGCTCCTGGGCACGGCCGCCCTCTGGCTCGCGGCCGCGCTCCTCCCCCCGGCCGGGACCGCGATCCCGGCCTCGGAACGGGCGCCGCGTGCGGCCTTCCACACGGAGTTCCTCGAAGGGCTCGCCGAGGCCCGCAGGCACCCCTGGTTCGTCGCCGGGCTGGGAGCCCTCACCGTCGTGATCGCCCTGGGCTACTCCTCCACGAGCGTGCTGCTCCCCCTGGCCAGCCGCGACCACTACGGGACGGAGGCGGTCCTGGCCGGGGCGCTCACCGCCTACACGGGCGGCGCACTCCTCGGCGCGGTCCTGGTCTCACGCTGGCGCCCCCGGGCCCAGGGGTGGACGGCCCTGGCCGGGCTGGCCCTCTACGGCCTGGCGCCGCTGAGCCTGGTCCTGCCGGTGGGACCCCTGGTGGTCATGGCCGCGTACGCCGTGGTGGGGGTCGGCGTCGAACTGTTCAACGTCCCGTGGTTCACGGCCGCGCAGCGGGAGGTGGAGCCGGGCAAGCTCGCGCGGGTCTCCTCCCTGGACTTCCTGTTCTCCTACGGGCTCGCCCCGGTGGGCCTGGCCCTGATCGCCCCGGCGGCGCAGGCCTTCGGCGCCGGGCCGGTGCTCCTGGCGTGCGCCCTGCTGTGCGTGGCGGCACCCGCGCTGGCCGCCCTGGCCCCCGGCTCCCGCGAGTTCCGCACGCCCTGAGGCCCCGCGCCCGGGGCGGTCGGCGCCCTTCGGTGACGCCCGTGCGCGGCCCCGGGGCATGGGGCCTCGGGGACATCCGGCCACGGGCACCCGGACCCTGCTCCTCCCAGGCGTGGGCGAGGATGCCCACGGAGCGGGGGCACGGACAGCCCCCGGGCCGGCTCGGCGGGGAACCCCAGGGGCGCGTAGACGACCGCTGTAGCGCGGCCACGTCCATGGGAACGGGCCGCGCACGGGCCCTCCGCCAGGGCGGCCTCCGGTACCCCCGGTCGGTGAATGCGAGGGGCCGTCGCGACGCAGGGCGGTCGACCGGCCCCCGCGGAGAGGTCCGCCACGGACCGGAAGGGGACCTGGCCCGCTGGTGCGGCAGGCCAGGTCCCCGGAAGCCCTTCCCGCTCACGGCCGGGAACACCGGCCCCCGCCCGTGCGTGTGCCGAGAGGGTCCTCGATTCCCCCGCCTCCTACCGCCGGCGGGCCGACGGCTCAGGAACCGGGGCGAACGGACGCGCTCGGTTCACCTCCTCAGGGGGACACGGGGTAGTGGCTGGTGACGGCGACCCGGTTCGAGGCGTTCATGACGACCGCGAGCCAGCTGATGGCGGAGGCCTCCTCGTCCGTGAGGGAGCCGTCGTCCCATGCGCGTCGCTGAGGGACGGGCAGTTCGGTGACCTCCTCGGCCAGGGCGAGGGCCGCGCGTTCGGTGGCGCTGAAGTACTGCGACTCCCACCAGGCGGCCAGGACCGCGAGACGGTCGGTGCTCTCACCCTTGGCGAGAGCGTCACGGGTGTGCATGCGCAGGCAGAAGGCGCAGCCGTTGATTTGCGAGACGCGGATCTTCACCAGCTCGGCCAGAAGGGGATCGATGCCCGCTTGCCGCACGGCGGCGTCGGCCTGTTCGCTGAAGGCGATGAGGCCCTTGTAGGTGGCGGGGTGCTGTTTGCCGAGATTCACGGTTGTCATACTCTTCTTTCACGAAAATGTGTGCCGGGCGGCGGGCCCCGGTCGTCGCGCGGACGGTGGGCCCGCCACCGGATGTGACGAGACAGCCGGGCGGAATGTGAGGTCCCGGATCCGCACGGCTGCGACGAGCCCCGCCCTTCGTCCGTGTGAGCGGCGGACCGGATCGAGGAGGAGCGGATGGGAGTGGGGCAGGCGGGCCCTCACGGTGAGGGGGCGGCTGCCGAGCGGCGCCGCCTGGTCGGTCTGGCCTACCGCATGCTCGGCACCGTCGGCGAGGCCGAGGAGGCGGTGCAGGAGGCCTACCTGCGCTGGTACCGCCTCGGCGAGGCCGAGCGGGCCGCCGTCGCCAACGGCGCCGGCTGGCTGACCCGGGTCACCAGCCGGATCTGCCTCGATGTCCTGGGCAGTGCGCGCGTGCGGCGCGAGCGGTACGTCGGCCCGTGGCTGCCCGAGCCCGTGCCCCAGGGGTCCTTCCCCGGCGGGGTCGGTTCAGCGCCGGGACGGTCCGCCCCGAGGGACCCGCTCGATCAGGTGGTCGAGGACGAGTCGGTCGGTACGGCGCTGCTGGTCGTGATGGAGTCGATGACCCCAGCTGAGCGGGTGGCGTTCATCCTCCACGACGTCTTCGCGATGCCGTTCGCCGAGATCGCCGAGATCGTCGGACGCTCCACCGACGCGACCCGGCAGCTGGCGAGCTCGGCTCGCAGACGTGTGCGCGAGGAACGCGGGCTCCCCCTCGACCGCGCCGCGTACGCACACGTGGTCACCGCCTTCGCCCGGGCGTGCCGGGAGGGGGACCTCGGGGCCCTGGCGGTCTCGCTCGACCCCACCGTGACGCTGCGCTCCGACGGCGGCGGTGCGGTGCGGGCCGCGCTCAACCCCATCACCGGCGCCCCGAAGGTGGCGCGGTTCCTGCTGGGGGTGTTGGACAGGCGGCCCGACGTGCGTCCCGTCCCCCGGATGGCCTCGGGCGGCCCCGTCATCCTTCTGCTGCGGGACGGGGCGGTCACCGGCGTGATCAGCCTCCTGGTCGACGAAGGCCGGATCACCCGCGTCTGGATCCAGTGGAACCCCGCGAAGCTGACGCGCTGGCCGGAGCCAAGCACCTGAACCCACCTGGGCCGGGGACAGCCGCCGGCTAGGGAGTGTTTTTTGGAGGTTTTCGGGTCGGCGAGCGGCCGTCCAGGCGATCTCTCGCAAGACGATGTGCGACGTTCAGCCTGGTTGTGCTTCACGAGCGCAGAGGCGCAGTGAGAGGAAGCCTGGTGGACGCGAGCCCGGAAGGATCCAAAAAAAACACGGCCTAGACGGGCCCGCCCGGTCCTGGCGGGCGCACCGCGCGACGGCGGGCGGATTCCCGGAGCCCTCGCGACACGTGGGGCGGACCCCCGCCGCGAGGAGCCCGACGGAAGCACCTTTGAACCCGACTGGGTGAGCGTCACCGGGAGGATCGACTCGTCCTCGTGGGCCATGGCGTCGACGAGCTCGGGCAGCGCCATCTCCCCCTCTCCGACCGTGGGGGAGGCGTCGGAGCCCTCGAAGTAGCTTCCGAGGAAGGCCGGGGCCATGGCCATGAACACGGCCGCGGCGTAGCCGATGTTGCGGTTCTTGAACGCCTCCAGGTACGTGAACAGCATCGGCGGCATCGTGTGACCGCCCGGTCCGCCCTCGGTGAGGACGTACACCGGCGAGAACGAGTCGAAGTTCCAGATGAAGTTCAGCGACGTGATCGAGGCGACGATCGGGCCCATCCCGCCGGGCCTGGGCCGGGAGCCCCGATCGCGGTGGGGCGGCACCGGCCGAAGGTCGGAGGAGGACCCCTCAGAGGGCACCTTTCCGGACGGCGCCGGCGAGCATCGGCGGTACGCCTGTGGACTCCCTGACGACGAGCCGGGGTCCGACCGGGGTCTCCCGCGGCTCGTCGGCCTTCCCCTCGACGAGCCGCAGCATGATGCGGGCGGCGGCGCGTCCGAGCTCGGCCGAGCCGAGCGACACGCTCGTGAGGCTGGGTTGGAAGATACGGCCCATCTCGGTGTCGTCCATACCCGTCACAGCGACGTCCTCGGGGACGGACAGGCCGAGTTCGCGGGCGGCGAGGATGGTACCGATGGCGAGGAGGTCGTTCGCGGCGACGACGGCGTCGAGGCGGGCGCCGCCGCGGGGTGCGCCGGCGAGGAGACGGTGTGCGGCGGCCACGCCGGCGACGACCGTGAAGTCCTCGGCGAGGGCGACGTCCACCCGCTCCGCGGCGAACCCGGGGGCGGAGACGGCGTCGTCGAAGCCGCGCTTGCGCTCTGCGCCGGGGGAGGTGTCGGGGGGGCCGTTGAGGAAGCCGATCCTGCGGCGGCCGGTCTCCACCAGGTGCCGGACGGCCTGACCGACCCCGGCCGCGGAGTCCGTCGACACCGAGTCGACGCCGTGCGCGCCGAGGGAGCGCCCGATGGCCACCACGGGTACCGGCGCACGCCGGACGGCTCGCACCAGCTCCTCGTCGGTGTGCGGCGGGCTGACGACCATTCCGTCGACGAATCCGCTGCCCAGGCTGCGGACGAGCTCCGTGGCCGACTCGGGGGTGTCGCCCGTGGTCATGACGACGACGCGGTACCCGTGCGGGGCCAGGACCTCGTGGAGGGCGGCCATCATCTTGGCGTGGACGGGGTTGCCGATGTCCGCGACGGCGAAAGCGATCTGGAAGGTCCGCCCCAGTTTCAGCGAGCGGCCGGACACGTCCGGGCTGTAGCCGAGTTCGTCCGCCGCGGCGCGGACGCGTTCGACCATCGCCTCGCTGGCCCCGCTCCCGTGCAGGGCGCGCGAGGTGGAGGCCAGCGAGACCCCGGCCCGTTCCGCCACCTGGATGAGGGTGGCGCGTGATGACGTCATCACGGCTCCAGTCACGCTGTGCCCCGGAAAAACATGGAAAACGTTTCCGGATTCTCCGTGTAATACACCGGACATTTTCTGGAAACGTTTCCGGAAAATACCGTGAGTCAGTTGATCTTGTCAACAAGGAAAGGAGACCCTCCGCGCGCCCCGGAACGGCGAGGGCCGCCGCAGCCCCCGCACCGGGGCTCCGCGACGGCCCGTCACACCGTCGGCTCGGCCGGTCAGTCGGCGCGGGCGACCACGAAGACCGGAATGACCCGGTCGGTCTTGCGCGCGTAGTCGGCGTAGTCGGGGAAGGCGGCGACGGCACGCTCCCACCACTCCTGCCGTTCCGCGCCATCGACCTCGCGCGCACGGGCCGCGAAGGGGACGGGACCGTCCTGGAGCGTGACGGAGTCGGGGTCGTCGCGGAGGTTGTGCACCCACACGGGGTCCTTCGGAGCCCCTCCCTGCGAGCCCACGAGCGCGTACTGCCCCTCGTGCTCGACGCGCATGAGGGCGATCTTGCGGATCTTGCCGCTCTTCCTGCCCCGCATCGACACGATCACGACCGGCAGGCCGGTGTCCCCCAGGGTGTTGCCCTCCGCACCGCCGGTGCGCTCGTACAGGGCGACCTGTTCGCGGACCCACGCGGACGGGCTCGGTTCGTATTCGCCTTCCACAGCCATCTCCCTCTGGGCGTGTCCGCGGCCGGCGGGCGGCCCCGCCCGCCGCGAACGGTCGGTGCTCCGGCACGCGTGACAGCCGCCGCGTCCGGGCACGGCCCGGTCGCGTGCGCCAGCTCCCCGTCGGCGGGAAGGACCGTGCGGCCCCGCCGGAGCACCCACATCGTGACACGGCGGACCCGGGCTCGGCGGCGCACGGCGGGGCCGGTCGCAAGGTTTCACGGAAAGGAACGGTGCAAGCCCCGGCCGTGCCCCAGGACCGGTCGCCCTCCCGCCGCCCGCACGGGGGCCTGTCCCGGACGCGTCGCGCCTGCGCGTCCGGAGCGTTGACGAAGCCTCCGCGGCGGTGACAACGTACCGAGGACCTGCAGGGGACGACCGAACGGAGACCCATCGTGCACGATGACCGGCGGCTGACCGAGGCCCGGCTGCGACGGGTGCTGGGGGAACGCGTGTGGCCCGCGATCTACACCACCTCGGCCCCCCTGGAGGTCGCACGGTGGGACGCCCCCGGGGAGCCGGTCCCCGCGGCGGAGGGGATCGCCGCGGAGTACGCGCCCGCCCGGCCCGGCGACGCCTGGGGGCCGGCCTGGGGGACGACCTGGTTCCGCCTCCGGGGGCACGTGCCCCCGGAGTGGGCCGGGCGGAAGGTGGAGGCCGTCGTCGACCTGGGCTTCGACAACCGTATGCCGGGCTTCCAGTGCGAGGGGCTCGTCCACCTCCCGGACGGCACCGTCGTCAAGGGCCTCAACCCGCGCAACGCCTGGATCCCGGTCGGCGACCCGGCCGGGGCGGAGCAGGCCGTGGAGTTCTACGTGGAGGCCGCGGCCAACCCCGTCATCCTTGAGAGCCCGCCGTTTCAGCCCACCGGGCTGGGCGGGGGTCCGGGGCCGGCGGACGAGCCCCTGTACCGGCTGCTCCGTGCCGACCTGGCGGTCTTCGAGACGCCAGTGTGGGAGCTGGCCATGGACCTGGACGTGGCGGGCGGGGCCATGCACGCCCTGGACACCGGTGATCCGCGCCGCTGGGAGCTCCTGCGCGCCCTGGAGCAGACCCTCGACGCCCTCGACCTCCAGGACGTCCCGGGCACGGCCGAACGCGCGCGCGGGGTGCTGGCCCCGGCCCTGCGCTCCCCCGCGGCCGCGAGCGCCCACCGGGTCTCGGCCGTGGGCCACGCCCACATCGACTCCGCATGGCTGTGGCCCCTGCGGGAGACCGTGCGCAAGGTCGCCCGCACCAGCGCCAACGTCGTCGCGCTCACCGAGGACCACCCGGAGCTTGTCTTCGCGATGTCCCAGGCGCAGCAGTGGGCATGGCTCAAGGAGCACCAGCCGGACGTCTTCGCCCGGGTTCTGCGCGCGTCCGAGGCCGGCCGGTTCGTCCCGGTCGGCGGCATGTGGGTGGAGTCCGACACCAACATGCCCGGCTCCGAGGCGCTGGCCCGGCAGTTCAGCTTCGGCAAGCGGTTCTTCCGCGACGAGCTGGGCGTCGACACCCAGGAGGTGTGGCTGCCGGACTCGTTCGGCTACTCGGCGGCCCTCCCCCAGCTGGTGCGGCTCTCCGGCTCCCGGTGGTTCCTCACACAGAAGATCTCCTGGAGCCAGACCAACACGTTCCCCCACCACACGTTCTGGTGGGAGGGCATCGACGGTACCCGGGTCTTCACGCACTTCCCTCCCGTGGACACCTACAACTCCGAGCTCACCGGTTCGGAGCTGGCGCACGCCTCCGCCAACTTCCGGGACAAGGGGGGCGCGTCACGGTCCCTGGTGCCCTTCGGCCACGGCGACGGCGGCGGGGGCCCCACCCGGGAGATGCTGGCCCGTGCCAGGCGGCTCGGCGACCTGGAAGGGTCTCCCCGGGTGGAGATCGAGCACCCGGCGGAGTTCTTCGCCAAGGCGCACGCGGAGTACCCGGACGCCCCGGTGTGGCTGGGCGAGCTGTACCTGGAGTTCCACCGCGGCACCTACACCAGCCAGGCGGCCACCAAGCAGGGCAACCGCCGGTCCGAGCACCTTCTGCGCGAGGCCGAGCTGTGGGCCGCGACCGCCGCCGTGCGCACCGGCGCCCCCTACCCGTACGAGGAGCTGGACCGGGTCTGGAGGACGGTCCTGCTGAACCAGTTCCACGACATCCTGCCCGGCAGCTCGATCGCGTGGGTCCACCGCGAGGCCGCCCAGGCCTACACGCGGGCGGCCACCGAACTGGAGGGGATCATCGCGGCGGCCCAGGCGGACCTCGCGGGCGTCGGGGGCACCAGCGGCACGCTGGTCTTCAACGCCGCGCCGCACGAACGGGACGGGGTACCCGCGCTCGGGGCGCTCCCCGCCGACCGGGCGGGAACGCCCGGCGCGGCCGCGGCCACCGTCAGCTCCTCGGACGGCGGGCACGTTCTGGACAACGGGCTGCTGACCGTGCGCGTGGACGGCCGTGGGCTCGTCACCTCGCTCCTGGACAGGGTCGCGGGGCGGGAGGTGCTCGCCCCGGACGCGCCGGGCAACCTGCTCCAGGTACACCCGGACCTGCCGAACCAGTGGGACGCCTGGGACGTCGACGCCTTCTACCGCAACACCGTCGTCGACCTCACCGACGTCGACGCGGTCGAGGTGCGGGCCCCCGGGGCCGGGGGCGCCGCAGAGCTGCGCGTGGCGCGTTCGTTCGGCGCGTCCTCCGTCGTCCAGGTCCTGTCGCTGAGCCCCGGCGCGCGGCGCCTGGACGTGGAGACGGTCGTGGACTGGCACGAGCGGGAGAGGTTCCTCAAGGCGGCCTTCCCGGTCGACGTCCGCGCGGACGAGTCCTCGTCGGAGATCCAGTTCGGCCATGTGAAGCGGCCCACGCACTCCAACACCTCCTGGGACGCGGCGAAGTTCGAGATCTGCGCGCACCGGTGGGTGCACGTCGCGGAGCCCGGCTACGGTGTGGCGGTCCTGAACGACTCCACCTACGGCCACGACGTGACCCGCGCGGTCCGCGGGGACGGGGGCACCACGACCACCGTGCGCCTGTCGCTCCTGCGCGCTCCGCGGTTCCCCGACCCGGAGACGGACCAGGGCGAGCACCGCTTCCGCTGTGCGCTGGCCCCGGGGGCGTCGGTGGAGGACGCGGTGCGCGAGGGGTACCGGATCAACCTGCCCGTGCGGGAGGTTCCCGGCGGCGGCGCCGTCGAACCGCTCGTGCGGGTCGACGACCCGGGTGTGGTGGTGGAGTCGGTCAAGCTCGCCGACGACCGGTCCGGCGACGTGGTCGTGCGACTGTACGAGGCGCGCGGCGGGCGGGCGCGGGCGACGGTGGCGACGGGCTTCCCCGTCACCGCGGTGCGCGCGGTGAACCTGCTGGAGGAGGAGTACGCGGACGCGCCCGAACTCGACGTGCGGGCCGCGGCCGACGGCGGCGGGCACGGCTCGGTGGTGTTCGGGCTCCGGCCGTTCCAGATCGTGACGCTGAGGTTCGCCCGGTAGCGCGGCCCGCACACGGTCGGACGGGGTCGCGGCGGCCCCGTCCGACCACCTCCCGGGTGCGGGGACGCGTGGCGCGGTGGAGCCGCCGGTGCGCCCCGGCGGAACGCGTGGAACCGGGCGCGCCCGGGCTGCGGTGTTGTCTAGCCTGACTCACATGCACAGCCAGAGCACCACACCACCCGGCACGCAGACCCTGCGGCGAGGGCTCGACGTCGTCGCCGCCGTGGCCCGGGGGGCGACCGGCCTGCGGGCCGTGTGCGAGAGGACGGGGATCAGCCGGAGCACCGCGCACCGGCTGCTGCAGCTGCTCGTGCAGGAGGGGTACCTGCGCCGGGGCCCCGAGAGCACCTACCTGTTGGGGCCCGCCCTGATCGAGTACGGTTTCCTCGCCCTCCAGCAGAACCCGGTGCCCCTGGTGGCGCGCCCGGTGCTGGAACGCCTCTCCGGGAGGTTCCAGGACACGGTGCACCTGGCCATCCGCGATCACGACGAGGTGCTGTACCTGGACAAGATCGCCAGCCTGCGCGGCGCGGAGACCCGTTCGCGGATCGGTTACCGCATGCCCCTGACCACGACCGGTATCGGCAAGTCCCTGATCCTGGACGAGCAGGAGGACGCCTGGGAGCGGCTCTTCGCCGCCGACGGCGGGGATGGCGGCGCCGGAGGGGAGCGGTCCCTGGACCGGTTCCTGGAGGCGATGCGCCGGTACCGGAGGCTGGGCGCCACGATGGACCTGGAGGAGAACGAGCCGGGTATCCGCTGTGTGGCGGCGCCCATCCGGGACGGAAGCTCCTCGGGGGTGGCCGCGGTCAGTATCTCCGCCACCCGCCCCTACATGCCCATGGAGCGTATGCGCGCCCTGGTCCCGGTCCTGCGCGAGGCCGCCGAGGAGATCTCCGGCCTCCTGGGCTACCCCGCGGCCGGCCCCCGGGACTGAGGCGGGCGGGGGCGCGTCCACCGTGCCGGTGGTGGGCCCTCCCCTCACGCCACCGGCGGGAGGGGCGCTCCCAGCGCCAGCACCACGGGGAACCCGATCAGCGCCCCGACCCGGATCCCGACCTCCACCCGGCTCCTCCCGGTCTGGAAGGCCACCGGTGAGCGCAGCATCCACCACCGCTTGCCGCGCACCGTGAACGGCCAGGCCAGCGGTACCCCCGAGCGGGTCAGCCAGTCCCCCAGCACATGTGTGAGGGTGCCTGCGAACACCACGAGGCCGATGAGCCACGGGGCGGGTCCGTAGCCCTGGACGAGCAGCGTGCACGCGCCGAAGACGGCGGCGGTCCCCAGCGCCACCCGCCTTCGCCGCCGAGCCGTGCCCCA
Organism: Nocardiopsis sp. NPDC058631; assembly: GCF_042716955.1. NCBI lineage: Bacteria > Bacillati > Actinomycetota > Actinomycetes > Streptosporangiales > Nocardiopsidaceae > Nocardiopsis > Nocardiopsis sp. NPDC058631. The sequence goes on from NZ_JBHXQY010000112.1 coordinate 13,524, forward strand.
CGACCGCCACGAGCGGATCACGGTGCCAAGACCCAGCGCGGACATCGCGAACACCACCAGGGCCGCCCCCGCCGGTACCAGTGCCACCCCCAGCGCGACCAGGGCGAACACCAGGCACGCCGGAACGGTGTGGGTCAGATACCGGTGTCCGCCGTCCTTGGGCGCGGCCAGCTCCCTCGCGGTGGCGGTGCGCAGGTAGACGCGTCTCGACAGTTCGCGCAGTCCGGTCGAGGCCAGCTCCGTGACCCGGCCCAGGGAGCGCCCGGCGCTGGAGCCCGGTTCGTCCAGGTCGGGGAGGAGCGCGGCACCGGCCCCGACCGTGGCGCACATCAGCGCCGCGAGCACGTCGGTGCCGCAGAGCACGGCGACGGCGCCGCCCGCGAGCACGCCGGTCGCGGCGTGCGAGGTACCCATCATCGAGGTCTCCGTAGGGGGTGGGGAGGACTGCCTCCCCGACCCTCTCTCGGACGTGCGACAGTGCGTGCCGCGGGGTCCTGCCCGCGCCCGGCGGCCCGCCCCGCTCCCGGGGCCCCGACGATCCCTCGGCTCCGGGGGCACGCACGTGCGGCGCCGTGGCGCCCCGGTGAAACTCTCAGCGCTCCGCGCCGGCGGGTGCCGGGTCGGCACCGGCGCCCTCGTCCTCCCGCTCGGCGACGCGGGCGGCGTTCAGCACCGCCCCGAGCAGACCCGGCATCCGCACCTCCAGGTCCTCGGTGCGCAGACGGCTCATCCGCGACGTGCCCTCGTAGTACTGGCGGATGATCCCGGCCTCGCGCAGCACACGGAAGTGGTGTGTGGATGTGGACTTGCTCACCGGAAGCGCGAAGGCGGTGCAGGCCATGTCCTCATGGCTGGCGGCCAGGTCGCGCACGATGCGCAGCCGCACCGGGTCCGCCAGGGCGTGCAGGACCGCGTCCACGCGGATTTTCCCGGCCTGCGGGTGCTCCAACCGGCGCCCCGTCCGCCTCACATCTGCCATGTCGCTCACAGGACCGCCTTCCTCGCCGCTCCACCACCCCTAAAGTACGAGATCCATCGTAGTTTGACAAACGTCGTAATACGATGCTTATCGTATGAGGAAGCGGTCCATGTGTGACCGACACCCGACCCCGGTACGACCGGTGTCCCACCCCGCCCCATGGGAAGGACCGACCTGTGAGCACGTTGTTCGCTCCCCTTCAGCTGAGGTCCCTGGAGATCCCCAACCGCGCGTGGATGTCCCCGATGTGCATGTACTCCGCGGACGCCCACGGGCCCGACACGGGCACGCCGACCGGCTTCCACCTGTCGCACCTGGCCGACCGGGCGGCCGGCGGCCTCGGCCTGATCATGGTCGAGGCCACCGCGGTGCGCCCCGACGGCCGGATCAGCCCGTGGGACCTGGGTCTGTGGAACGACACCCAGCAGGAGGCCTTCTCGCGCGTCACCGCCGCCATCCGCGCCCACGGCACCGTCGCCGCCATCCAGCTCGCGCACGCCGGACGCAAGGCCTCGGTCGACAAGCCCTGGCTCGGCAACCGCCCCGTCGCCCCGGCCGACGGCGGGTGGACCACGGTCGGCCCCACCACCGAGCCCTTCCACGACCACCCCGCGCCGAGCGCGCTGACCGCCGAGGAGATCGGGCAGCTCGTCCGCGACTTCGCCGCGGCGGCCGAGCGGGCTCTCGCCGCCGGGTTCCAGGTCGTGGAGGTGCACGGCGCCCACGGCTACCTGATCAACTCCTTCCTCTCCCCGATCGCCAACCAGCGCACCGACGCCTACGGCGGGAGCCCGGAGAACCGCATGCGGTTCCCGCTGGAGGTGGTCGACGCCGTACGGGAGGTCTGGCCCGAGCACCTGCCGGTGCTCTTCCGCACCTCCGCCACGGACTGGCTCTCCGAAAACCAGGACGACGCCCGGGAGGGCTGGACCGGTGAAGACACGGTGCGCCTGGCCAAGGAACTCCAGGCCAGGGGCGTCGACCTGCTGGACGTGTCGACCGGAGGCATGGTCCACGACGCCTCCATCCCCGCCGCGCCCGACTACCAGGTCCCCTTCGCCGAGCAGGTGCGCCAGGAGACCGGCCTGCCCACCGCGGCGGTCGGCCTGATCCTGGAACCCGCCCAGGCCGAGGAGATCGTCGCCTCGGGCCGCGCCGACGCGGTCTTCCTCGGACGGCAGCTCCTGCGCGAGCCCTACTGGGCGCATCGCGCGGCCGAGGAACTGGGCGGGGACTCCCGCTGGCCCGAGCAGTACGGCTACGCGGTCGCCCGCCGGCGCTGAACCCGGTTCCACGGTCCGGCCCGCGGCCCGTGCGGGTCACGGGCCGGGCCGTGGAACCGGCGGGTGCCGGCCGGGTCGGGACACCGCACGCGCGCAGCCGGTGCGGGGAGGACGCGCGCCGCCCGGTCGTCCCCACGCCGGCAGAACCCGTTCACCGCCCCGGCGGCGATCCCCGCCACCACGGGTACTGCCTCGCGTCCCGGGATCACTCGAACTGTTCGTGATGGGTGAGGCGGACCTCTTCGGTGTCCATCGCCGACTGCATCCGACGCAGCACGACGTCGTCGATGCGGCGCTCGTCGCGCAGCCGGATCACGGTGGCGCGCTTGCGTGCCAGCAGGGCCAGGCGCAGGGCGGTGTACTGCTCCTCCCTGCTCCGGATCCGCGCGGCGCCGGGGTCCTCGCGCAGCGTCTCCAGGTGCTCCCGGTACTCCTCCTCAAGACGGGACGCGACGGCCGGGTCGGCGCCCAGGGCGGACGCGGTCCCGGGCAGGGCCTCCAGCGCCTCCTCGACCGCGGTCCTCTGGGCGAACCGCCGCTCCCGCTCCACGTCGGAGTCGTCGGGCAGCCCCGCCCGCGCGATCAGCGGGGGGCAGCAGCCCCTGGACCACCAGAGTCACCAGGATGACCCCGGTGGTGGTGAACACGATGAGGTCGCGCTCGGGGAAGAACGCACCGGAGGAGGTCGTGTCCGGCACCGACAGGGCCACCGCCAGCACGCCGGAGGCCTCCACGCTCTCGGCCAGGAGGAAGGCCGTGAACGGGGTGAGGAGGACGGCGACGGCGCCGGCCGTGGCGATGACCAGCAGGGTGCTCATCACGGCGATACCGGTGAAGTTCTTGCGGATCTCGCGCAGCGCCGAACGCTCCGGGCCGCGGTGGCGCCACCCGGAGCGGCGTCATACCCCCTGGCTACAGTGGCGCCATGCCGACTTTTCGGGACTTCAACTTCAAACTGCTCGTCGCCGACAGGCTCATGTACGACGACGAGACCCTCTCCCCCGCGTTCGACCTCTCCGAGCACCTCAGGGGCCTGGGCATCGCCGAGGCCCCCTACGAGTACGCCTGCAAGGTCGGGAAGGAGTACCAGGTCCTGGACGAGGCCCGCGCGTACTTCGAGGCGCTGGAGATCAGCGAGGACCGGCTCGCCACCGTGGACACGATCCTGTTCGACGGCGGGAACCAGGTGTTCGCGGAGTGCGCGCCGGTCTGGGACGGCGAGGACGACCTGTTCGACGTCCGCTCCCTGGACGACCTCGCCCTGGTGCCGAACCTGCGGACCTTCCAGGGAGCCGAAGACCTCTTCCACGGGCGGCCCGAGATGCTGGAGGTCCTCACCGCCAGGGGCATCGACACCGACTGACGCGGTGACCGGAAGGGCCCGCCGGCCCCGCGCCGGGCGCGGCCGGACCCTCCGGGGCGCGCGCTCCGCCGACCGCGACGGCCAGGTCCGCCCCGAACCCCTCCCGCACACCCCTCCCACCACGGCCCGCCCCCGAGGGGGCGGGCCGTCGGCGTTCCGCCCGGGCGGGACGCCGACACGGCCACCGCCGCGCCCTCCCCGCCCGGCCTGGACGCGACAGGGGCGGAGCCCCGGATCGACCCCGGCGCGACCCGTGTAGAATTCGATAATGAAAATCGTTTTCAAAAGAGGGAGAGGTCTGCCCATGGAGAGGAGAACCCGATGCGCGTGGCACTGATCACCGGCCTGCACCGATCGGCGCGCCGGGCGTCCGTGGACGCCCTGCTCGCCGCCTCGCCCGGATCGGTGGTGGTCCACCACGACCTCGGTGAGATCGGCGAGGGCGTGGTCCACCGGGTCACCAGGGACGGCACCGGCCGAGCCGACCGCAGCGAGGTGCACCTCGTCCACGCCTGCGCCTCCTGCACACTGCGCGAGGACCTCCTGCCGTTCCTCGTCCGGACGGCCCGGAAAGGACTCCACGACCTGTGCGTCGTGGAGGCCTGGGACGGCGTGGAACCGCAGCTGATCGCCGAGGCCGTCGCCGCCGAGCCCTCGCTCACCCTGGCCCTGGTCGCCACCGCCGTGGACGGCGACCTCCTCCTGGACGACCTGACCTGCGCCGACGAGCTGGGCGACCGGGACCTGGACATCGCCCAGGACGACGAGCGCACGGTCACCGAGGTCCTCACCCGCCAGATCGAGTACCCGGCGGTCGTGGCGCTGCACGGCTCCTCCGAGCACGGGGAGGCACGGGCCCTCCTCGAACAGCTCAACCCCGGCGCGGTGGTCGTCCCCGCGGGCGCCTGCCTGGGGGAGCTCGCGCACGGCGTGTTCGACCCGGAGGCGGCCAACGTCCGGCTGAATCCGGTCTGGGCCCAGTACGGCGACCGCGCGGACGGCCGGGTCACCACCGTCACGTGGACGCGCACACGCCCGCTGCACCCCCAACGCCTGGCCGACGCCCTGGACACCGTCGTGTCCCTGGGCCTGCGCGGCCGGGGGCGCTTCTGGCTCGCCAGCCGGCCGGACAGCCTCCTCGTCTGGGACTCCCACAACGAACTCCTCATGGTGGAGAACGGCGGCCCGTGGCTGGACGCCCTGCCCGGAGCCGCACTGGACCTGGTGTCCGAGACACGCCGCGCCTCCGCGCTCCTGGACTGGGAGCCGGACGTCGGCGACCGCCGCCAGCACCTCGCCTTCACCGGGATCGACCTGGACGGCGACGCCCTCGTCCAGATCCTCGACTCCTGCCTGGTCACCGACGAGGAGACCGGCCAGGAGCACACGACCGACCCCTTCGCCGAGTTCTCGGAGAGGTAACCATGCCCGACCGCACCGAACGCCGAACGACCAGGCGCGGCCCCGCCCGCACCTTCGCCAACCCGCTGGGCGAGCAGAACCACGTCGACTACAAGGACGTCGCCCTGCTCCGCACGTTCGTCTCCGACAAGGGCAAGATCCGCAGTCGCCGGGTCACCCGGGTCACCGCGCGCCAGCAGAGGCTGGTGGCCGCCGCGATCGCGAACGCGCGGGAGATGGCCCTGCTCCCCTACCCCTCCAACACCCGCGCCGGAAGGCCTTGAACCGGGCCCCGGCGACCGCACCACCACGATGAGAGGACCCACCATGTCCCGTGTATGCCAGGTGACGGGCAAGGCGCCCGCCTTCGGCAACGCCGTCTCCCACTCCCACCGGCGCACCAGGCGCAGGTTCGACCCCAACATCCAGTCCAAGCGCTACTGGCTGCCCGGCGAGCGGCGCTTCGTCACGCTCAGGGTGAGCACGAAGGGCATGAAGGTCATCGACGTACGGGGCATCGAACGCGTGGTCGCCGACATCCGCGCCCGGGGAGGCAGGGTCTGACATGGCCAAGAAGAGCAAGATCGCCCGCAACGAGCAGCGCAGGGCCGTCGTCGCCCGCTACGCCGAGCGCAGGGCCGAACTCACACGCCTGATCAAGAGCCCGCACACCGGGAGCCAGGAGCGCGCGGCGGCCTCGGCCGAACTCAGGCGCCAGCCCCGCGACGCCAGCGCCACCCGGGTCCGCAACCGGGACTCCGTCGACGGTCGGCCCCGGGGCCACCTGAGGCGCTTCGGCCTGTCCCGCATCCGCTTCCGGGAGATGGCCCACCGGGGAGAGCTGCCGGGCGTCACCAAGTCCAGCTGGTAGGCGCGCCCTCCGACGGGCGCAGCGGAAGCGCCGGGCGCTTCCGCTGCGCACCCGTGCTCCGGCCACCGGCGGGAGGACACCAGACCCGCCCCGCGGCCGGGAACCGGGGCGCCCTCGCGGACGACCACGCAGGAAGGAGAACTTCCCCCGCACCGGGCACGGCGTCCCGGTGCGTCACCGTGAGGAGAACGAGCACGTGGAACACCAACCCGACGCGTCGGCAGCGGACCGGACCCGCCCAGGACGCCGCGGCGCCTGGGCCGCGTTGCGCCCCCTGGTCCTGCGCCTGCACTTCTACGCCGGGGTGTTCGTCGCCCCCTTCCTCCTGGTCGCCGCCGTCTCGGGGCTGCTGTACGTGTGGACACCGCAGATCGAGCAGGCGGTGTACGCGGAGCAGTTGTACGTCGAACCGGGCGGTGCCGCCCTGCCGCTGCACGAACAGGTGCGCGTCGCACGCGCGGAGCTGCCCGGCGCCGAACTCGACGCGGTCCGCCCGGCCACCGGGGAGCGCGACTCCACCCGGGTCCTCTTCGACCTGCCGGGGCTGGCGGAGAGCCACCGGATGACGGTGTTCGTCGACCCCTACGACAACGAGGTCCTCGGGGTGATGGAGACCTACGGCACCAGCGGCGCCCTGCCCGCCCGGACCTGGGTCGACATGCTGCACCGCAACCTGCACCTGGGGGACGCGGGCCGCCTGTACAGCGAGCTCGCCGCGAGCTGGCTGTGGGCGGTCGCCCTGGGCGGCGCCGCCCTGTGGGTGTCGGCGGCCCTGCGGCGCCGCAGGGCCGCCCTCCGACTGCTGGTCCCCGGTGCGGGCACCTTCGCGGGGCGTTCCCGGTCGGTGTCCGTGCACGGGGCGACCGGGCTGTGGTTGCTGGCGGGTCTGCTGTTCCTGTCGGCCACCGGCCTGACCTGGTCCCAGTACTCGGGGGCGAACATCTCCGATCTGCGCGAACGCCTGGCCTGGTCCACTCCCGCCGTCTCCACCGAGGCACCGAACACCGCACCCGGGGTGGACATCGGCATCGACACGGTGCTGGCGAGCGCCCGGGAGGCCGGGTTGGACGGGCTCGTCGAGGTCTCCGTTCCACGGGACCCCGCCGCCCCCTACACGGTCTCCCAGATCGACCGCTCCTGGCCGACCGGTGTCGACTCGGCCGCCGTCGCCGCCGACACCGGCGAGGTCGTCGACGTCGTCCGCTTCGCCGACTACCCGCTGATGGCCAAGCTCAGCCGGTGGGGTATCGACGCCCACATGGGTGTGCTGTTCGGCGTGCCCAACCAGATCGTCCTGACCGCCCTCGCCCTGGGGCTGGTCGCCGTCGTGGTGTGGGGGTACCGCATGTGGTGGCAGCGCAGGCCGACGCGGGCACGCGCCCTGGGCGTGGGACGCCCGTACCCGCGCGGCGCCTTCCGTGCCCTGTCGTGGCCGTGGAGGGTCGCGGTGATCGGCGTGCTGGCCGCGGCCGGGTGGGCCGTGCCGCTGCTCGGGGCCTCCCTCGTGGTCTTCCTCGCGGTGGACGCGCTCACGGGATGGCGCGGGCGCCGCCGTGCCGGCGCGGCGGGCGGACCTCCCGCGACGGCGCAGGCGGGGAGCGCCCCGGTCGCGGGGACGCGCTCCCTGTGAACCGCGGGCCCCGCGTGGCCGTCCCCGTCCGGGAG
>NZ_JBHXQY010000113.1:0-20755 GCF_042716955.1 Nocardiopsis sp. NPDC058631
TTATAACCCCACGTCTCTCCCCGGCCCCGGGGGCCCCCCCCACCGCCCGCCGGCCCCCCCCGCCCCCCGGCCGGCGCCCCCCCCCCCCCCCCCCCGGGGCCCGGTGCGTGGGGAGCGGGCACTCCTACGCGTACTCGGACACTGCTAATGTTCGCGGCAGTATTACTGACAGGTAATAAATGGGAGCACGCGTGTCTCGGCTGTTGTCCTGGATCATCCGCTCCGTCTGGTCGTACGCCCGTCGCAAGGCCGAGATCCGGGCCGGGTCCGGGGCGGCCCGGAAGTTCGCGCGCTTCGGGGCGGGGTCCGCGATCGCCTTCCCCACGGCCACCCTCTACGGCGAGCCCTGGATCGAGATCGGCGTGCACACCGTCCTGGGCGGCGACATGACCCTCGCCGCGGGGATGGGGCCCGACTACGACCTGGGCGAGGGCTCCGTCGTGCGGATCGGATCGGGCTGCGCCATCGGCCGCGGCTCCCACATCGTCGCCCACAAGTCCGTGGACATCGGCGACCACGTGTACACCGGCCCCTACGTCTACATCACCGACCAGAACCACGCCTACGCCAACACCGAGATCCCCGTCGGACTCCAGTGGCCCGTGGACGACCCGGTCAGTATCGGTGACGGCACCTGGATCGGCGCGAACGCGGTCATCCTCCCCGGGGTCCACCTGGGCCGCAACTCCGTCGTCGCGGCGGGCACGGTGGTCCGGCCCGGCACCTACCCCGACCACGCCGTCATCGCGGGCATCCCCGGGAAGGTCGTGCGCACCTACGACGCCGACCTCGGGTGGGAGCCCCCGCTGAAGGAGACCGGGACCCCCACCCGCGTGCCCACCCCGGTCAGCGGGCTGCCCCCGGAGGTCCCGGTGGAGCCTCCACTGCCCGGCTCCGCCACCCGCTTCCCACCCGCCTGACCTCCCCTGCGGGCGGGCGCGGTTCCCCGTCCACGGCGCTCCCGCCCAGCTGAACACGGGTCCCGGGGGGACCGCGGGCGCTAGTGTGGCCACATGAAGTTCGACGGGTTTGAAACACTGGCCATCCACGCAGGACAGGAACCGGACGCCGGGACCGGCGCCGTGGTGGTCCCGATCTACCAGACCAGCACCTACGCCCAGGACGGCGTGGGCGGTCTGCGCCAGGGGTACGAGTACTCGCGCACCGGCAACCCCACGCGCGTCGCGCTGGAGGAGTGCCTGGCCGCGCTGGAGTCCGGGACGCGCGGCCTCGCGTTCGCCTCCGGGATGGCGGCGGAGGACACCCTGCTGCGCACGGTCCTGTCGCCGGGCGACCACATGATCATTCCGGGCGACGCCTACGGCGGGACCTTCCGCCTCGTCTCCAAGGTGGTCGAGCGCTGGGGCGTGCGGTGGGACGCGGTCGACCAGTCCGACCCCGAGGCGGTGCGCGCGGCGGTCCGGCCCGAGACCAAGGTGGTCTGGACCGAGACGCCCACCAACCCGCTCCTGAACATCACCGACATCGAGACGGTCGCGCAGATCGCCCACGAGGCGGGCGCGCTGCACGTCGTCGACAACACGTTCGCCTCGCCCTACCTCCAGCAGCCGCTGGCCCTGGGCGCGGACGTCGTCGTGCACTCCACGACCAAGTACCTCGGCGGCCACTCCGACGTGGTGGGGGGCGCCCTGGTCGTCTCCGACGCCGGGCTGGGCGAGCGGCTGGCCTTCCACCAGAACACCATGGGTGCCATCCCGGGGCCCTTCGACTCCTGGCTGACCCTGCGCGGGGTCAAGACCCTGGGCGTACGGATGGACCGGCACAGCGCCAACGCGGAGCGGGTCGTGGCCGCGCTGGAGGCCCACCCGGCGGTCCGGCGGGTCTACTACCCCGGGCTGGAGAGCCACCCGGGGCACAAGGTCGCCGAGCGGCAGATGCGGTCCTTCGGCGGGATGGTCTCCTTCGCTCTGCGCGACGGGGAGAAGGCTGCGCTGGATCTGTGCGAGCGGACCGAGGTCTTCACCCTGGGCGAGTCCCTGGGCGGGGTGGAGTCCCTGATCGAGCACCCCGGGCGGATGACGCACGCGTCCACCGCGGGTTCCCCGCTGGAGGTACCGGCGGACCTGGTGCGGATCTCCGTGGGCATCGAGTCCGGTGAGGACCTGGTGGCGGACCTGGTGCAGGCCCTGGGTTAGGGCGTACCGCGCCCCTGCCCGAGCGGCCGGTGCCGGAGCCCGAACGCGCTCCGGGTACGGGATCACGGTGGAGGGGGCGGCCCGGTGAGCCCTTCCGGTCACCGGGTCGGGCCGGTCGGCGGTGCCGCGGCGGGGCCGCGGTGCCGTGCCACCGGCCCCGTGTCCCCCCGGGTCAGACCGTGGTGGAGGTGCGCCCCTGGGGAGGGGGCGGCCCGGAGGGCTTCTCGTTGGCGAAGCGGAGTCCGACGACGAGGCTGCCGGTGCGGGAGAGAGCGGTGCTGTCGTCGCCCCGCAGGGAGCGGTAGGTCCCACGGCGGTCCTGGCGGCGCATGCCGATGGAGATGGCGAGCAGGAATCCTACGGCCAGGCCCAGAAGCACGACTCCTACGAGTGTGATGACGATCGGGATCATACTGGTCTCCTCACGGGCGGTCTCTTCTAGTGCTTCGTACGCCCTCCTTCGAGATGAGGGGGCGCGAGGTGGTGTCTCACGAGCGCGGTGTCCGTCGTCGGTGGTGTCCGGGTGGTCGGTCCGGCGGTGTGCGGGTCGTCCGGTGCGCGGGTGTCCCCTCGGTGGCTTCACCCGTACTCAGGGGGGCCTTCCTCTAAGATGGGTTCATGAGAACCGGATCGACCTGTTCGGATGGTGTACCGATCACCTTGTTGGTACAAGCTAGGTTGTTGGTCTAGTACCCCAGCGAGGACTGACTTATGCGCGCACAAAGCAGATATCGCCAGATCGCTCGAACCCTGAGGCAGGAGATTCAGGAGAGGAGCCTGCCGCTCGGAGGACAACTGCCGTCGGAGAAGCAGCTCGAAGAGCGCTTCGAGGCGTCCCGCAACACGATCCGGCTGGCCCTGGGCATGCTGCGCAACCAGGGGCTGATCGTCAGCCGCCCCGGTAGGGGGCACTTCGTCCAGGACGTCGTCCCCGAGACCTTCTACGCCAACCGCGCCGGGGACGGACCCGCCGGGCTCAACGAGTCGGGCATGACGGGGCAGATGCTGGAGGAGCTCCAACTCCTCAGCGCCACCCCCGACATCGCCAGCCGCCTGCGTGTCCCCGAGGGCGACATGACGGTCGTCCGGCGGATGTACCGCTTCTCCGGGGAGATCTCGGGCTCGATCAGCTCCGCGTACTACCCCATGAACCTCGTCAACGACACCCCGCTCATGCTGCCCGAGGACGTCGAGAGCGCGCTGTCCGTGCTCGCGGAGCACGGACACCGCCAGGCCGGTTTCGTCGACGAGCTGACGACCCGCATGCCCAGCCCCCACGAGGCCGGACAGCTCGAACTCCCCCCGGGGGTCCCGGTGATGCAGGTCCACCGGACCGACCTCTCGGAGGAGAGGCCCATCCGCGTGGTGGAGACGGTCTACGCGGGTCACAGCATCCGCTACCAGTACGAGCACGGCAACATGAGCGCCTACCGCCGGGACTGAGCACACGCATGAGCACGTCGAGGAAGACCGAGGTCGCCGACCACCTGCGGGAGGCGCTGTCCAGGGGCGACTACAAACCGGGCGAGCGGCTGCCGGGGGAGGAGGAACTCGCCGAACAGCTCGACGTCTCCCGAGCCACCGCGCGCCTCGGTATGCGCATCCTCCAGGACGAGGGCCGCATCGCCATCCAGGCGGGGCGCGGGGCCTTCGTCTCCGACCACCGCCCCATCGTCCATCTGGCCACCCCCATCAGCGGCGGCAGCGACTCCGAACGCTTCGACGTCGGATACCAGCCGCACCTGCGCGAGGCCGGATACGACCAGATCGACGAGAAGATCAAGGTCAGTCTGGACACCATGCGCCCCAAGGTGGCCAGGCGGCTCCGCCACGGCGAGGCCGCGGACGGTCCCCACGGGGGGCTGGTCGTCATCCGGGCCTCCGACCGTTTCGTCGACGGCAGCCTGTGGCAGTCCCAGATGACCTACTTCCCCTTCCACATCGCCAACAACACCCCGCTCATGTCCCCCGACCGGCTGGAGCGGGGAGTGGCCGCGATCCTTCAGGACCTCGGCTACCGGGAGGAGTGGAACTGGGACATCGTCGGCGCCCGGATGCCCTCCCAGGACGAGGCCGAATCCTTCGGCCTGGCGCCCGGGATACCCCTGCTCGTGCAGGAGCGCGTCGCCCACGACGGTGAGATCCCCCTGAGGTTCACCGAGACGGTCATGCCGGCCAACCGGCACCAGCTCCTGTACTCCGGGGGGCAGGCCCCCGAGGAGCTGCTGCTGATGGCCTCCGACGTCAACATCTTCGAGCGCTGACCCCCGCGGCGCCGCCCCGCGAGGTCACACGGGGCCGCGACCCGGCGACCCCCGACCCGGGTGGTACCACCGGAGCGGGGCCGCATCGGACGGTCCGCCCACGCGCGCCTGGGCCCCGGGATCAGACGGGTCGGCGCAGGTACCGGTCCACCACCAGCGGGCCCAGCTCTCCGGCGCCGGCACGCACCACCCGGACGCCCCGGCGCCGCTCCACACGCTCCTGGAACGCGCGCAGCCGCGGATCGTCCGCCAGGACGAAGAACGCCACCTCCGCGCCCTCCCGCAGCGCGGCGTCCAGCTCGGCCAGGGTCAGCTCCTCCGTGCGCGGGTCGGGGGGCCACGAGAAGCGGGCGCCTCCGTCCTCGCCCAGGTGGGCGGTCGGCTCCCCGTCGGTCACCACCATCACCTGCGGACGCAGCCCGCGGTGGCGTCTCAGGTGGCCCCGCGCCAGCCGCAGGGCGTGGTGCAGGTTCGTCCCCGGGACACGGCTCCAGTCGTGGGCGGCCAGCTCGGCCGGTGTCATCACCCGGGCACGGTCCCCGAAACCGATCAGCCCCAACCGGTCCTGCGGGTGGCGGACCCGGACCAGCGTGTGCAGGGCCAGAGCCGTGCCGGTGGCCGCCTCGTGCAGCGATCGGGTCGTCATCGAGTGGGACAGGTCCACCAGCAGGGCCACGGCGGACGCCTGCGCGGGCTCGGTCTCCGCCACCCGCACGTCCTCCGGGCGCAGGACCACGGACCGCTCCCCGGGACGGGCCCGGCGCAGGGCGGCCTCCCGCACCGTGGCGACCGCGTCCAGCGCCCGGTCCCCGCCCTCGGCGTGGGGCAGGTGGCCGCCGGTCGGTTCGCCGTCCGGGCCGGAGCCGCCCCGGAGGCCTGCCCCCGCGAACCCGGGACCGCGCCGTACCGCCTCGATGTCCCGCAGCGCCAGTTCACCCAGCCGCCGTAGCTCGCGCGGCCCCCATGCGCGGTCGGGCCCTCCGGCGTCGGCCCGGACCTCCCCCCGGCTCCCGTCCGGAGGGTCGTACGCGTCGGCGTCCAGCCCGTCCGGGGCCGTGGGACGGCCCTCCTCGTAGCGCAACAGCACCCCCTCCGGGGCGGCGGCCTCCGGACGCTGCGTCCCGGAGGCGGGACCGGCACCCGACACATCCCGGGCCGGCCGCCCGCGCGGCGCGGCCCCGACCCCGTCGGAGGCGGCTTCCCCGGCCGATGCCCCGGATCCGTCGAGCGGATCGGGCCCACCGGTGTACTCCCGGTACCGGAACCCCACTCGCACCGCCTCCCGATCCGTCCCGGCGCGCCGTTCCGGGCGCGTAGGGCACGACCCTACGCCCGGCGCCCGCACCCCGTGTGCCCGGTCCGCGGAGGAGCGGGTGCCGGTGCGGTCGGCGAGGTCGCACGAGTCAGAACCGGTACACCCCTCCACCGGGGAGCGTGTCCTTGGACAGGCGGCGCTCCAGGTACAGCCCCTCCAGCGCGAACTCCACCACCGCCGCGGCCAGGCCCTGCGTGGGAGGCCCGTCCTCCGACTCCGGCGCCGCGCGGTCGATCATCGCGGCGAGCCCCGGTACGGTGCCGACCCGGCGCAGCAGCTCCACGGCGCCCACGAGGTCGCCGGACTCCACGGTCGCACCCCCCGAGAACCGGTCGCTGAGCGCAGACAGGTCCGCCCCGCCCAGCCGCTCCCTGAACGCCTCCGCCGTGGCCCGGCGCAGCAGGGCGTGCAGGACCTCCGCCTCCCGGCCCTCGGACCCCAGCTCGAACTCGACCTTGCCCAGCAGCGGTTCCACCGCCTGTGCCAGGTCGCACACACGCGCCACCGGGGCCTCCCCGCCGGACAGCGCGGACCGGCGCAGCGCCGAGGCCGCCGCCGTCTCGGCCGCCGCCACGGCGAAGCGCACGGACACCCCCGACCTGGCGTCCACCCGCTTCGACGCGCGTACCAGCCGGGTGAACCGCGCCACCGTCTCCCACACGTGCGCGGGCAGCGTCGTCCCCTCCGGCAGCACCGCCTCCTGGCGGACCAGCGCGAGCTCGTCCTCCAGGGTCAGCGGGTAGTGGGTCCGCACCTGCGCGCCGAAGCGGTCCTTGAGCGGGGTGACGATCCGTCCGCGGCTCGTGTAGTCCTCGGGGTTGGCGCTCGCGACCACCAGGACGTCCAGAGGGAGCCGCAGGCTGTAGCCCCTCACCTGGAGGTCGCGCTCCTCCAGCACGTTGAACAGGGCCACCTGCGCGCGGGCGGGCAGGTCGGGGAGCTCGTTCACGCAGAACACGCCCCGGTTCGCGCGCGGTACGAGACCGTAGTGGATGGTCTCCGGGTCCCCCAGCGAACGCCCCTCGGCCAAACGCGCCGGGTCCACGTCGCCGACCAGCTCGCCCACACCCGTGTCGGGGGTGCCCAGCTTCTCCCCGTAGCGCTCCCGACGGTGCCGCCACACCACCGGCAGATCCTCCCCCTCCTCCGCCGACCGCCGCACGCACACCGGGCACACCGGTGCGAAGGGGTGGTCGTTCACCTGGCACCCGGCCACCGCCGGGGACCACTCGTCCAGCAGGCCCACCAGGGCGCGGATCAGCCGGGTCTTGCCCTGCCCGCGCTCACCGAGCAGCACGATGTCGTGGCCGGCCAACAGGGCGCGCTCCACCTGGGGGAGCACCGTCGAGTCGAAACCGCGCACCCCGGGGAAACGCGGTGCGCCGGATCCCATCAGGCCGAGCAGGTTCTCCCGCACCTCGGCCGCGACGGAACGGTGGACATGGCCGGAATCACGCAACGCAGCACGGGTCCGGGGGAGTTCGGGGGGTGCGCTCACCCTTCGAACCTATCCGCAACGGGTGCCGTGAGAACCGGGGTGTCCCGCCCGTGTTTCCCGGGCACCCCTGGGGAAAGGGACACCCCGTCAGCGCGTCCCCGTTCGGCCGCCCCGCCACCAGAGCCGGTGCCCGGCCATGTTCACCGGAAAACCCCCGGATGGGCACCGGGGTGGAAGAATGGGACGCGACGGTGGAGTCCCGCGAACGGCCCAGGCGGCCGGTGAAACCGGAGGTGGCGGCTGGTGGCACGGTTCGGCAGTGCACTGACGACGGGGGCCGACCTCGTGAACGCGGCCGAGCGCGCCGTCCTCGGCGCGCTGGAGCAGGTCGACGGGACGGCCGACCTGGTCTGCTTCTTCGTCTGCGGCGCCGACCCCGAGGAGGTCACCCTCGCGGGCAAGCGCGTCATGGCCCTGGCCGGGGACGCGACCACCCTCGGGTGCAGCTCCACCGGCGTCATCGGCGGCGGGCGCGGGGTCGAGGGGCAGGGCTCGGTGAGCGTGTGGTGCGCCGATCTGCCCGGAGTCGAGATCACCCCGTTCCGGCTGGACACCGTCATCGAGGGCGACCACCTCGCCGTCGTCGGCATGCGCGAACCCGGTCCCGGCGACCGCGCCGCCATCCTGCTGGCCAACCCCTACGAGTTCCCCACCCAGGCGTTCGTGCGCGAGTCCACGGCCGCGCTCGACGGCCTGCCCCTCATCGGCGGCATGGCCGACGGCATGCGCGGAGAGGAGTCCGTCCGCCTCTTCTGCGAGGGCGACGTCGCCGAGCACGGGGCCATCGGGCTCCTCCTCGGCGGCGCCAACGTCCTCGGCACCGTCGTCAGCCAGGGCTGCCGCCCCGTCGGCCCGACGATGACCGTCACGAAGGCCGAGGGCAACCTCATCCTCGAACTCGCGGGCGCCAATGCCTACGAGAAACTGGAGGAGCTCATCGAGGAGCTCCCGGACGAGGACCGCGAACTCGCCTCGCACGGCCTGCACCTCGGCATCGCCATGGACGAGTACGCGGACCACCACGGCCAGGGCGACTTCCTCATCCGCAGCGTCGTCGGCGCCGACCCCGAACTCGGCGGGCTCACCGTCGGCGACATGGTCGAGATCGGCCAGACCGTCCGCTTCCAGGTCCGCGACGCGGGTACCGCCGACGAGGACCTCGCCCGGCGGCTCGCCGACTTCGGAGCCGAGCACCACGTCGGCGCCGGGCTGCTCTTCTCCTGTAACGGGCGGGGGGCCTCGCTCTTCCCCCACGCCGACCACGACGTCCTCGCCGTGCACCGCGTACTGGGTGTCGACGCCGTCGCGGGCTTCTTCGCGGCCGGGGAGATCGGCCCCGTCGGCGGCGTCAACCACGTGCACGGGTTCACCGCCTGCCTGCTCGCCTTCGCGTAGGGGAGAGGAAGAGGTTTCGTAGCGCGCGCGTCCACGCTGCTCAGCCCGGTCACGAGTCGTACTTTTACCGCCGTAACACCGACACCCGGCGCACGCTCCTTGAGTGTGCGCACACCAGGACGCTTACTGAGAGTGACCAATTGTGTGACTCTCGGTGTTTGGTGAGGGAAGGTACAGATGTCCGACAAGCGGTGCGAGCGTACGAGCGCCCAGACCCTGGCGGCCCTGGGGGCCGCGGTCCTCCTCCTGCCACTGGCAGCGCCTGTCCCAGCGCTCGCGGAGAGCGGCTGGACCCGCCAGGACCTGGACTCGGCTGACCGGGTCGGACTGGTGCTGGAGTCCGGGGTCCTGAGACCGGACGGCCCGGAGGCGGACGGGGGCGGGGCCTCGCTGCGCCTGGAGGAGGGGCGGGCCGGCACGGGTCTGGCGACCTTCCCGGAACAGCCCCTGCACCACACCACCGACTCCGTGGACGTGCGGGTGCGGGCGGACGGTGACATCGAGGACCTGCTGACCGAGGTACGGGGCGTCCGCCCGGACGGGATGTGGACCGAGTGGCACCAGGCTCCGGGAAGTGGCGGCCGGGTGACCCTGCCGCACGACGTCTCCCGGGTACAGCTGCGGGTGGAGGTCGACGGCGACAGCACGGCGCTCACCGGGCTCCGGTTGCGCCCGCTGGTGAGCAGCGCGGACCAGCCGGACGGCGGACGCGGGGAGGAGGGCGGAGCGGAGGGGGCCGGGGCGGCCGCACCGTTCTCGGCACGGCTCTTCGCCACCCGCATCGGCCTGGTGGGCGGGACCACCGCCAACGGGCACACCGTCCGAGAGGACGACCACTTCGCGGCCCTGCCCTCCCGCCGTGGCCTGGCCGCCCGTGGCGGCGGCGAGTACACGGTGCGGGTGTGCACCACTGGCGCGCTCGGCCCCGAGGGCGAGGGAGGGACCGCGGACCACGAGCCCCGGTGCTCCTACCTTCCCGTATGGGACGTGGGCCCCTGGAACACCTCGGACGACCACTGGAACGACGACCGCGAGTCGTGGCGAGGCCTGGACCGCGGACGCCCCCAGGCGCAGGCCGCGTACCAGGAGGGGCACAACGGGGGCCTGGACGAGTTCGGGCGCGAGGTCCGTAACCCGGCCGGGATCGACCTGGCCGACGGCGCCTTCCAGGAGGGTCTCCAGCTGCCCACCAACGGCTGGGTGGACGTCGACTACCTGTGGACGGCCGAGTACCGGCAGCGCGCGGAGATCACCACCGCGACCCAGAGCGACCCGGTGGTCGTGCGCGGCGGTCCCGGACGGGAGCACGGCCCGGTGGGCCTGGCGGCGCACAGCGCCACCGTGGACGTCGCCTGCCAGGCTGCCGGGGACGAGGAGACGGGTCCTTTCGGGACCAGCCGCGCCTGGTACCGGATCGGCCCCGGAAACTACGTTCCGGCGGTGTTCGCCGACGGCGGCGCCGACGCCCCGGTCTGTACGGACCTGTAGCCTCCGGTCCGGACGTTCGGGGGTCCCGAGGGCAGAGGTCCCGGGCCGCCGGGGCTCCCGGGGCCCCCGGGCCCGTCCGCCCGGGGCCTCAGCCGCGGATGACCACGGTTCCGGCGGCCCGGTCGTGCAGGGCGCGCGACTGCGGGTCGAAGTTGACGGGCAGCGCCTCGACCAGGGAGAAGAGGTGCCCCACCCCCGGCAGGGTCTGGGGGAGGCCGAAGAACGCCGCACGGCCCAGCGCCTGGCCCTGGGTGAGCCGACCGCCGTCGGCGGCGCTGACCACCTTGATACCGAGCATCATCTTGCCGATCGTGCGTCCCCAGGCGACCAGGTACAGCCAGTCGTAGAAGAACAGCAGCAGTCCCCAACCGAAGAAGAACAGGAACGCCCACACCGAGCTCTGGGCGTCGGTGGTTTCCGCCCCCGGGGTGAGCGCCACCGTCACGAGGGCCATGAACACGAAGAACACGCAGGCGGCGATCACCACCAGCACGTAGTCGACGGTGCGGGCGGCCAGACGCCGCCCCAGGCCGACCGTCTCCACCGAGGGGGGAGGCCCGGCCACGGGGGAGACCTCCGCCCCCGGGCGGCCCCAACCCGGGACGGGAGGCGGGGGCACAGGCCCCCACCCGCCGTGCGGGACGTACGAGCCGGGCCGGGGTTCCTGGGGGGTCCAGTGGGGAGAGGACATCGCGGCGTTGGTCCCTCTGTTCGTCGGCTGTGCGGGGGCGGGGAGGACACGGGCGGAACCCGTCACATCCCCGGGCTCCGAGACTACGACGCTCCGGGATCGCGAATGGATGCCTCGTGGGGCCTCCCGTCCCCAACGGAGCCGCCGGAGCGGCCCTTGCCCCACCGGTTCTCCACCGGTGGGCGGAACCAGGCCACCCGGAACGCGGTGGGGGGCGGCCGTCGGCCGCCCCCCAACCCGTTCCGACGAACGGTGTCACATACCGCTGTAGGGGACGGCGTCGATGACCTCGACCCCCAGGCTCTTGCCGTTCGGGAGCGTGTAGCTGACGCTCTCACCGATGCGTTTGCCGTTGATGGCGGAGCCGAGAGGGGACTTGGGGGAGTACACGTCGATCGGAGAACCGCTCTCCTCACGGGAGGCGAGCAGGAAGGTGACCTCCTCCTCATCCCCGTCGAACTTGACGGTGACGGTCATGCCGGGGCCGACCACACCCTCGGTGCGGGGAGCCTCCCCGACACGCGCGGTCCGCAGGATGCCGGTGAGCTGGAGGATGCGGGCCTCCATCTTGCCCTGCTCCTCCTTGGCGGCGTGGTAGCCGCCGTTCTCCTTGAGGTCGCCCTCCTCGCGGGCGGCCTCGATCTTCTCCGCGATCTCGATCCGCCCACGCCCCGACAGGGTGTCCAGCTCAGACTTGAGCCGGTCATACGCCTCCTGGGTAAGCCAGGTGACGTTGTCATCGCGGGTCTGGGTCACTGGAACTCCTTGTGTACTAGTAGCCAGGGCCACCAGGCGGCCGAAGCTGAACTTACGAGAATATCACCGTGTGTGGTGGCACAAGGGATCTCGTAGGCGTGGCGGCGGCACCGGGGACCAGGCAGGGGAAGAGCTCGGTCGATCAGTCCTGCGAACCTTGTTCCCTGCACGAGGCCACTTGTACCGCAGAAGCCTGACGAACCGTTTCAACGGTCGTGGTGACCATCCGGTTCCCCGCCTGTGCCTCGGAGCGCTTCTGGCCCACCTCGACGTGCTGGTCGTCCAGGGCGACGATCAGGCACTCGGCCCCGTCGCTGCTGTTCACCTCGTAGTTGACGGTGACCTCGTCAGAGGACTCCAGCGAGTAGGACACCACCTGGTGGTACACGCCGTCCCCCAGCCCCCTGTAGCTCATCATGGAGTAGCCCCAGCCGACCGCGCACAGGACCGCGAACACGGTCGCGATCACGAAGAAGACGGGGCCGTTGCCGTGGCGCTTGCGGAGCGCGGGCGCAACGGGTTCGGCCGTGTCGGCCGGGGTGTCGGCACTGTTCACGGCGTCTTCTTCCGGGGTGGGCTGCATCGGGAATCTCCGAACAAGGGGACGGTGTTGTCTAAGATATCCCCGACCTGACAGCCCCCCTACGCGGCCCGTGCGTGAGTCGTCGAAGCCGTGCCCGAGGGGAGGCCGGACAGCTACGCCTTCGTGCCCGTGTTCACCAAGTCAAGGAGAACCCTTCGTTGTCCGAGCGCCTGCGGCTTATGGCCGTCCATGCCCACCCCGATGACGAGTCCAGTAAGGGCGCGGCCACGATGGCGCGCTACGTGGACGAGGGCGTCGACGTGCTCGTCGTCACCATGACCGGTGGCGAACGAGGCGACATCCTCAACCCCGCCATGGAGCGTCCCGAGATCCGCGAGAACATCGCCGCGGTCCGCCGAGAGGAGATGAACCGGGCCCGGGAGATCCTGGGCATCCAGCAGGAGTTCGCGGGGTTCGTCGACTCCGGCCTGCCCGAGGGCGACCCCCTGCCGCCGCTGCCGGACGGGTGCTTCGCGACCCTGCCGGTGGAGGAGGCCTCCGCGCCCCTGGTGGAGTCCATCCGCCGCTTCCGCCCGCACGTGATCCTCACCTACGACGAGAACGGCGGCTACCCGCACCCGGACCACATCATGACCCACAAGGTCTCGATGCACGCGTTCGACGCCGCGGGCGACCCCGACGCCTACCCGGACGCCGGGGACCCCTGGCAGCCGCTGAAGCTGTACTACTTCGTCTCGTTCCCGCCGGAGCGGTTCGTGGCCCTGGCCGCGATCCTCGCCGAGCGCGGCATCGACAACCCCTTCGAGGAGTGGATGGAGCGGATCGACGAGCGCGAGTACCCCCGGTGGGAGATCACCACCCGGGTGCACTGCAGTGAGCAGTTCGACGTGGCGCACGAGGCACTCAAGGCGCACGAGACCCAGGTGGACCCGAACGGCTTCTGGTTCGCCATCCCCAACGAGATCGTCGCCGAGGTCTGGCCCACCGAGGACTACCACCTGGTGCGCTCGCTGGTGGACACCGAGGTCCCTGAGAAGGACCTCTTCGCGGGTGTCCGCGAAGCAGTGAGAGTATGAGTGGCATGAATACCCTTCTCACCTCGTCGGCTGTGCTGGCCACCGACGTCTCGCTGGACAAGGACACCGTGACACCCGGGGTCATGGGCTTCCTCGTCATCTTCGCGATCGGCGTCGTCCTGTACTTCCTGATGAGGAGCCTGACGGGCAAGCTCCGCGCGCTGCCCAAGGAGGACGGGGCGCCGGAGTCCGGCGAGCCCGCCCGGGTCGAGGCCTCCGCCGGGGAGGCGGGGGCGGACGAGGTGGCCGCCTCCGCGGCGGACGGCGCCGGCGAGTCCAGGGGCTGACCCCCCGACGTCCGGCGGCCGGTCCGGCACGGGCACGACACGGCCCGCCCGGACCCGCGGGAGCGCTCCCCGGACAACGTCCCCCGCCCCGACCCAGCGGGGCGGGGGACGGTGGCCGCCGCGGACGGGCCGGCCCTCCCGCCGCGGGGCGTCCCGGGCGGTTCCGGGCCGCGGGTGGCACAGTGGTGGCATGCCCAACCGCTTGAGCGAAGCGACCAGCCCGTACCTGTTGCAGCACGCCGACAACCCCGTGGAGTGGTGGCCCTGGGGCGAGGAGGCCTTCGAGGAGGCCCGCCGGCGCGACGTCCCCGTACTCGTCTCCGTGGGCTACGCGGCCTGCCACTGGTGCCACGTGATGGCCCACGAGTCCTTCGAGGACGAGGCGACCGCCGCGCGCATGAACGCCCACTTCGTCAACGTCAAGGTGGACCGTGAGGAGCGCCCGGACGTCGACGCCGTCTACATGGAGGCCACCCAGGCCATGACCGGCCAGGGCGGGTGGCCCATGACCGTGTTCGCCACCCCCGACGGGGCGCCGTTCTACTGCGGGACCTACTTCCCGCGCGACCACTTCCAGCGGCTGCTGGAGGGCGTGTCCACCGCATGGCGGGACAAGCGCCCCGAACTCCTCGACCAGGGGAAGCGGGTGGTGGACGCCCTCGGAGCCCCCCGCACCCTGCCCTCCGCACCGCCGCCCTCCGCCGAGCGGCTCGACCTGGCCGTGCACGCGCTGGTGCGCGACTACGACAGTGCCCAGGGCGGGTTCGGGGACGCCCCCAAGTTCCCGCCGTCGATGCTGCTGTCCTTCCTCACCGCGCAGGACGAGCGCACCCGGCCCTTCCCGGGCGGCGGCGCCCCCGCGGGCCGCACGACGCCGCACGGCGGAGGAACGGCGTCCCCGGCGGAGGCCTCCGGGCCGGACCAGGCCACCCCGGCCTGGCTGATGGCCACCGGCACCGCCCTGGCCATGGCCCAGGGAGGCATGTACGACCAGCTCGGCGGCGGGTTCGCCCGCTACTCGGTGGACCGCGCGTGGGTCGTCCCCCACTTCGAGAAGATGCTGTACGACAACGCGCTCCTGCTGCGCGCCTACCTGCGCATGGGCCGCCGCCCGGTACGGGCGGGGGCCGGCACCGCGGACACCGGCGTCCACGCACTGCTGCGCCGGGTGGCGCAGGAGACCGCCGACTGGATGCTGCGCGACCTGCGCACCCCCGAGGGAGGGTTCGCCTCGGCGTTGGACGCCGACAGCGAGGGCGAGGAGGGCACCTACTACGTGTGGACGCCCGCCCAGTTGCGCGAGGTACTGGGAGAGGAGGACGCCGCCTTCGCCGCCGACGTGTTCGGCGTGACGGACGAGGGAACCTTCGAGCACGGCACCTCCGTGCTCCGTCTACCGGTCCCTCCCGTCGACACGTGGCGCTTCCAGCGGGTCCGCGACGCCCTGCTCGCCGCCCGCGCCGAACGGGTCGCGCCCGCGCGCGACGACAAGGTGGTGGCCGCCTGGAACGGGCTGGCGATCGCCGGACTGGCCGAGGCCGGAGCACTGCTGGAACGCCCCGACCTGGTGGACGCCGCCCGCGACGCGGCGGAACTACTGCTCTCCGTGCACCTGCGGGACGGACGCCTGGTGCGCACCTCCCGCGACGGCAGGGCGGGCCCCAGCGCCGGGGTACTGGAGGACCACGCCGACGTGGCCGAGGGGCTGCTGGCCCTGCACGGGGTGACCGGGGAGCCGCGCTACGCGCACGAGGCCGGACGGCTCCTGGACACCGTCCTGGAGCACTTCGGTGACGGCGAGGGCGGGTTCTTCGACACCGCGGACGACGCCGAGAGGCTCTTCAGCCGCCCGCAGGACCCCACCGACAACGCGACCCCCTCCGGGCGCTCGGCTGTCGCGTCCGCGCTCGTGACCTACGCCGCCCTCACCGGTTCGGAGCGCCACAGGACGGCGGCCGAGGGGGCCCTGTCACCGGTGGCACTGCTGGCGGAGAAGGCGGCGCGGTTCGCAGGCTGGGGCCTCGCCGCCGCCGAGGCCGCCCTGTCCGGGCCGCGTGCCGTCGCGGTGGTGGGCGACCCCGAGGACCCCCGCACGGAGGAACTCGTGCGCACGGCGCTGACCTGGGCGCCCCTCGGCACGGCTCTTTCGCGGGGCGACGGCCTCGACGACGGCGGGGTGCCGCTGCTGCGCGACAGAGCACGGGTCGGCGGAGCCCCCACGGCCTACGTGTGCGAGGGGTTCGTGTGCAAGCTCCCGGTCACCACACCCGAGGACCTCCGGGCCCAGCTGCTCGCCTGATCGTGTTTTCTGCGTTCCTCCGTGCTCGCGTCCACTGACCCGGGAGCACTTCGGAGAACATCCCCGGGCCGTCAACGGGGCACGGTCGCCGCTCGGGCCCCGTCGGACGGGGACGGACGGGGACCGGCCCCGGGGGCGGGGTGTGGCACGTGTGGGGTCGGGGCGGCGCTTTGCCGCGGTGAGCCGGTCAGCCCAGGCGGGTGCCGGCGATGATGTCGTTCACCACATCCGGGCGGTGGTCGGGCTGGCGGATCTCCATGTACACGGTCGTGGGTACGCCCGGCTGGTGCACGGCGGCACTGGTGAACGCTCCGCCGCCGTCGCACTCGGGCCAGTCCCACACCGTGCCCTCCCAGGCGGGGGTGTGCAGTTCACGCTCCTCCGGGGCACCACCGCACTGGGCGGTGGCGGGGACGCCGCCCAGCGCCCGGGACTCCGGCAGCACCGTCGCGTACACCCCGTAGGACGGCACCTCGGTGGAGTACCAGTCGTCGGCGTCGGTCGCCACCAGCAGCCCAGGGCCCGCGCCCGCCTCGGCCGCCGCCGGACGGGCGGCCTGGTCGGTGTTGAACTCCTGCGCCCATACCGAGGGCACGTTCACCCGGAGGTTCTGGGTGGTGTACCGCACCGTGGTCAGTGCCAGCCCCGGGCTGCCCGCGGACGCGGTGACACCCGCCGCCACCAGCAGCAGGGCGGCCGTCAGGGTGACCGTGCGCCGCCAGGGCATCTGGTAGCGCTGCCACCACGGGTCCGCCTTGGGCAGGTCGGGTTCGGTACGGATCGTTCTCACACGGTCCGTGAAGGTCTTGGCGTCCGCGGGGCGGCTCTCCCGGTCCACCGAGAGCGCGGAGAGGATGAGTTCGTCAAGAGCACGGGGGAGTCCTGGCCGGATCCGGCCAGGCGCGATCTTGACCGGTGGACGCGAGGGAGGCCGCCCGGTGATCAACTCGTAGGCGACCGCACCCAGCGAGTACACGTCGGACCGGACGTCCAGGTCCCCGCCGGGGATGCTCTGCTCGGGCGACATGTAGCCGGGCGTCCCGGCCGCAGCCGTGAACCCCGAGGCCTCGTCGATGGCCTTCGCGAACCCCAGGTCCGCGACCAGCACGCGCTGCCCCACCGGCGAGGACTGGAGCAGGACGTTGGAGGGCTTGATGTCCCGGTGGATCGTGCCGTGGTTGTGCAGCACGGTGATGCCCTGGCCGATCTCCGTCAGCAGGCGCAGGGCCTCGTCCAGGGGCAGCTGGCCCCGGCGGATGAGGTCGGTCACGCTTCCCTGGTCGGCGTACGTCATGACCATGTAGGGGCGTCCGTCGGGCAGCACGTCGACGTCGTGCACCGCCACCAGCCACGTGGAGTCGGTCTGGCGCAGGATGCGCGCCTCCTCCAGGAACCGGTGCTGGATATCCATCTGGTGCGCCCAGTTCTCGGCGAGTACCTTGATGGCCACCGGGTAGTTGAGCAGATCGTCCTGCGCCAACCAGACCGTGGCGAAGGAACCGGAACCCAGGCGCCGGATGACGCGGTAACGTCCGAAGGCCTCCGGTTGGCTCATTTCCGCCTCGGTGTGTCGGGGGTGAATACGCGGTCGTTGCCCACTAATACACCATCTACGCCTTCACACCGACTCCCGCCGATATGATCCCCTCTCCGGGTAGCGCGGATACCCCCGGGGCATGGAAACTGGGGGTGACCCCGTCGGGTTCGATGTGCCATGTGAATGGTTGCGGCGAAATGTCATGTTTCGCGAGGGTGGAGCCGTAGGGGCTCCGTGGACGTCCCATTGGCGTGTGACCCTCGTACCGACGGGCGCACACGCGTCCGAACCGGACGGCGGGACGTCTGCCGTCAGCCAGGGAGAGACCAGACATGCGCAGTAGTGACCACGCGGAGAACGAGGAGACCCCGACGCCCCGGCGGCGGGTGGCGAGCAACGTCGACGAGGAGTTGGAGGAACTCGCGCGACGGGCCAAACACGGCGACGCCGTGGCCCTGGACGACCTCCTCCGGCGCATCCAGCCCGAGGTTCTGCGACGGTGCGCACGCTTCCTGCCCTACCGCCAGGACGCGGAGGAGGCCTGCCAGGACGCGCTCCTGCGCGTCGCCCGCAAGATCGACAGCTTCAAGGGCGACTCCCTGTTCACCACCTGGCTGTACACGGTGGTGTCCAACTCCGCGCGCCAGACCTACCGGTCGATGAAGCGCAGATCCGCGGAGTTCCCGACCGAGGCGGAGCGCATGCCCCACCAGAGCGACCCCCGCACCACCAGCGTCATCGCGGGCTCCCGCATCGACCTGCTGGAAGCCCTGGACCAGCTGGAGAAGGACCGCCCCAACCTGGTGGCGCCCCTGGTCCTGCGCGACCTGTGCCAGATGGACTACAACGAGATCGCCTCCGAGCTCAACCTCGCCCTCGGTACCGTCAAGTCCCGCATCCACCAGGGCCGCAAACACGTGCGCAAGTCCCTCGCTGTGACGTAGCGCCCCGGGGCGAACTACTCTGGAGGAATCCCCGTCGGCACCTCCTTCACAGGAGTGTGCTGTCTTTAGTTCCAGCTCTGAGAGGTTTCGCCAATGGGGCTCCGAGACCCCCTGTACTGGCTCTACGAACGCCGGCTCGAACACCAGCTGAGCAGCCAGGAGATTCCCCGCCACGTCGGCGTCGCCATGGACGGCAACCGTCGATGGGCGAAGAGCAGCGGCCTTCGTGGGGCGGAGGAGGGCCATCAGGCCGGCGCGAACAAGATCTTCGAGGTGCTGCGCTGGTGCGACGAGGTCGGTGTGCAGGTCGTCACCCTGTGGATGCTGTCCACCGACAACCTCACCCGCGACGAGTCCGAACTCGGCCCGCTGGTGCGCATCATCGAGCAGACCATCGCCCGCCTCCGCGAGGAGGGGTGGAACACGCGCCCCGTCGGCGCGCTCGACGTGCTGCCCGACACCACCGTCCGAGCCCTCAAGGAGGCGGAGTCGGCAACATCCGGCAACCCCGGCCTGGTTGTCAACGTCGCCGTCGGGTATGGAGGTAGACGTGAGATCGCTGATGCGGTTCGGTCCCTCCTCCACGAGGAGGCGGCCAAGGGCACCGGTATCCAGGAGCTTGCCGAGCGCCTGGACATCGAGGACATCGCCCGGCATCTCTACACGCGCGGCCAGCCCGACCCCGACCTGCTCATCCGCACGTCGGGCGAGCAGCGTCTGTCGGGTTTCATGCTGTGGCAGAGCGTGCACTCGGAGTTCTACTTCTGCGAGGTCTACTGGCCCGCGTTCCGTAGGGTGGACTTCCTCCGTGCACTGCGCTCCTACGGCGCGCGCAACCGTCGCTTCGGCTTCTGACCCCCGGCTCTCCCCGCCGACCAGCCCATTAACGCGGTGTTCACCGTGCGGCGGGACGGACCTCTTGGAAACGGGGTCACGGGCGCGTAGCGTCGGAACAAGCGGGTGGTGTGCATCCACCCGTTCGGGAGGCCCCGGCTCATTGATCTCCTCCGCTCTCGCGGAACGTCGACGAGGAGGGCCGGACCCGGCCCTCTGGGGCCAGGTCCCGGTCCTCCATGATCCCGTGACAGTAGGGTGCCCATGCGGTGCCCAAGGGGAGAACGAGTGGCTAGTTCCTCGACCGATCGCCGTGACACCCAGTCCCCCACCGACCCCCACACGGAGGTAGGTCGGACAAGGCGCGTCCACGTGCTCGACACCAGCGTCCTGCTCGCCGACCCGATGGCCATGGCCCGGTTCGCCGAGCACGAGGTCGTCATCCCCGTGGTGGTGATCACCGAGCTGGAGAGCAAGCGACACCACCCGGAACTCGGGTACTTCGCTCGCAACGCGCTGCGCCGTCTCGACGACCTGAGGGTCGCCAACGGCCGTCTGGACGTCCCGGTGCCGGTGAACGACCAGGGCGGAACGCTCCGTGTGGAGCTCAACCACAGCGATCCCAAGATCCTGCCGGCGGGCTTCAGGCTCGGCGACAACGACACCCGGATCCTGACGGTGGCTCGCAACCTCCAGGAGGAGGGCGGGAACGTCGTGTTGGTGAGCAAGGATCTGCCGATGCGGATCAAGGCCGCCTCCATCGGGCTCCCGGCCGACGAGTACCGCGCCGAACTGGCCATCGAGCACGGCTGGACGGGCATGGCCGAACTGGACGTGCCCGCCCACCAGATCGGTGAACTGTTCGACGGCGGTACCAGCGAGATCGAGGAGGCCAGGGAGCTCCCCTGCCACACCGGGCTGGTGCTCGTGTCCGAACGCGGCAAGGCGCTCGGGCGGGTGCGGCCCGACAAGTCCGTGAAGGTGGTGCGCGGGGACCGGGACGTGTTCGGCCTGCACGGTCGCAGCGCCGAACAGCGGATCGCCCTCGACCTGCTCACCGACCCCGAGGTCGGCATCGTGTCCCTGGGCGGGCGCGCGGGCACCGGAAAGTCCGCGCTGGCGCTGTGCGCCGGGCTGGAGTCCGTCCTGGAGCGCCGCCAGCAGCGCAAGGTGATGGTGTTCCGCCCCCTGTACGCGGTCGGCGGTCAGGAACTCGGCTACCTGCCCGGTTCCGAGAACGACAAGATGACCCCGTGGGGCCAGGCGGTGCACGACACCCTGTCCGCCGTGACCAGCGAGGACGTCATCGAGGAGGTCGTGGACAGGGGGATGCTGGAGGTCCTTCCGCTCACGCACATCCGGGGCCGTTCGCTGCACGACGCGTTCGTGATC
Source organism: Nocardiopsis sp. NPDC058631 (assembly GCF_042716955.1). Taxonomy (NCBI): domain Bacteria; kingdom Bacillati; phylum Actinomycetota; class Actinomycetes; order Streptosporangiales; family Nocardiopsidaceae; genus Nocardiopsis; species Nocardiopsis sp. NPDC058631. The sequence continues at coordinate 20,477 of NZ_JBHXQY010000113.1, forward strand.
GTGGACGAGGCGCAGTCCCTGGAGCGCGGCGTGCTCCTCACGGTGCTGTCCCGGCTGGGGGAGAACTCGCGGGTGGTGCTCACCCACGACATCGCCCAGCGCGACAACCTGAGGGTGGGCCGCCACGACGGCGTGGTCGCGGTGATCGAGAAGCTCAAGGGCCACCCGCTGTTCGCGCACATCACCCTGACCCGGTCCGAGCGGTCACCGATCGCCGCCCTGGTCACCGAGATGCTGGAGAACTGACACCCCGGCGTCCCGGGACCGGCCGCCGAGGCC
>NZ_JBHXQY010000114.1:0-20536 GCF_042716955.1 Nocardiopsis sp. NPDC058631
CTGCCCCCCCCCCGCGCCGGCCCCGCCCCGCCGCTCCCCCCCCCCCAAGACCGTCGGTCCGCGCGGGTTCCCCGGCGCGTCAGTCCTCCAGGCGGAACCCCACCTTGAGGCCCACCTGGTAGTGGGCGACGCCGTTCTCCTCGATGTGCCCGCGGATCTCGGTGACCTCGAACCAGTCCAGCTCGCGCAATGTGGCCGAGGCCCGGTCGATCCCGTTGCGGATGGCCTGGTCGATCCCCTGCGGAGAGGTACCGACGATCTCCGTGACGCGGTAGGTGTGGTGGGACATGTGGGACCCCCTGCGTAGTCGGTTGCGCGGTCGCGCACGGCGCGACCCCCGTTTCCCTGCCTCCCCTGAATTCCCAGGGGCCACACGGGGATACCCCTTCGCACACCCTGCCCAGGGGCGGAGTGCGATCAGGGCGCTTTACCTCCGGGAGGGGTGCGCCTTACACCCCGCTGGGACGCACGTGACCAGAGGGACTGAATCTCCCGGCCGAAAAGGGGCCTTTACCTTGGACGAAGTGTCAGATAAGTCCTGACCTGGGACTTAAGGCCCACACCTGACGGGACTCTCCCGAGACAACGTCGTAACTGACTCTTGACGTACACCGGGGGGCGTCGGTGTACATTGGGTCCTAGCGCTTCGGTCCCCCGTCGAAGCGCAGGAGCGATGTTCCGAGCCCCCGTTGGAACATCGCGTGCGACGCCGGGTGGTTTGCCCCCGTAACCACCCGGCGTCGCCTTTGTGTCCGCATATGATCGGCGTCCAGACCCGATCATGGCCCCGGCTTGACCGTGGCAGCCGATTCGCTCCCTGGGGGTCACCATTGGGTAATACCGGTTCGGCCGCCCAGACGCGGTGTTCTCGGCGCGACTGCCGCGCCGACGCGGCGTGGGCTCTGGTGTGGAACAACCCCAAGCTGCACACCCCCGACCGCCGCAAGGTGTGGCTGGCCTGCGACGAGCACCGCCAGTACCTGACCGGTTTCCTGGAGATGCGCGGGTTCCTGCGGGAGTCCGTGCCCATGTCGGAGTTCGAGGGCTGACCGGGCCGGTGAGGGACGCGCGGTGCACACCCCCTCCCCGGCCCCACTCCACGCCTGGCCGCCGGGCGGCCAGGCGCACCGGCTCGTGACCGGGCCCGCCCGCGCGGGAGAGCAGTCCCTTCCAGGGCCCGGGCCGGTCGTCGGCGCTGCGGGCACGCCTGTGCGGGCGGTACCGGTGGTCCCCCTGTATCCAGGAAACCGCTGATCGCTCCCGTGTGCCAGTCCCCGCGCGCGCCTGTGGACGGCGCCGGGACCCGGTGTCGGGGGTTCGCGAACACTACGTCAGGAGGTCGGCGGCTCCAGGAGGCTGCGGGCCCGGGCGAGGTCCTCGGGGGTGTCGCAGTCGGCGGCGGCGAGGTCGTCGGCGGGGACGAGCCTCGGCGCCAGGGGGCCGAGCAGCCCGTACAGGGACCGGCCCGTGTACTCGGCGAGGGCGTCGCGGACGGCGTCGGTGCGCCACACGCCGGTGAGCCACTGCTCGCGGCCGGAGGGGTCCACGAACACGGCGCCCGTGTCTCCCGGCGCCGGGGCCTCCGCCAGGGCGGCCAGATGGCCCGGGGCCAGGTGGGGCAGGTCGGCGGCGAGCAGGGCGAACCAGTCGGAGCGCACGTGCGGCAGCCCGGCGCGCAGGGCGGGCACCGGCCCCGCCCCCGGCGGGTCCTCGCGGACGTAGAGCGCGCGGGGGCTCTCCCTGTGCGGGCCGACCACGACCACACGGGTGTCGGCCTCCGTCCCCTCCGCGGCGGCACCGTGCGCGCGGACCGCGTCGGCCACGCGCTCCAGCAGGGTGCGTCCGGCCACGGCCAGCCCGGGTTTGTCGACTCCGCCCATGCGGCGGCCTCCACCCCCGGCGAGGATCACCGCGTCCAGGACCCGGGGGGCCTCGTCGCGGGCAGGCGTGCGCCGTGTGCTCGGGGTGTCCATGTCCCCAGGATGGACCACGGCGGTCCCCTCCTGAGCGGAGGGCCCGCGGGTCAGCCCTTGACGCAGACCACCTGGCGCAGGTGGGCGACCACCTCGACCAGGTCGGTCTGGGCGTTGATCACCGACTCCAGGTCCTTGTAGGCGGCCGGGATCTCGTCCACCACCCCGCGGTCCTTGCGGCACTCCACGCCCCGGGTCTGCTCGACCAGGTCGGCCTCGGTGAAGGTCCTGCGCGCCTTGTTGCGGCTCATCCGGCGTCCTGCGCCGTGCGAGGCCGAGTTGAACGAGGCCGGGTTCCCGAGCCCGCGCACGATGTAGGTTCCCGTCGCCATGCTGCCCGGGATGATCCCCAGATCGCCCGAACCGGCACGGATGGCGCCCTTGCGGGTCACCAGGACGTCCACCCCGTCGTAGGTCTCCTCCGCGACGTAGTTGTGGTGGCAGGAGATCCACTGCTCGAACCGGGCGCCGGGGATCTGCTCGACCAGGGTCCGGCAGGCCAGACCCATCATGACGTCGCGGTTACGGCGCGCGTAGTCCTGGGCCCAGAACAGGTCGCGGCGGTAGGCGTCCATCTCCGGTGTCCCGGTGACGAACACCGCCAGGTCCCGGTCGGGCAGGTCCTGGTTGTGCGGCAGCGCCTGGGCCTGCTCGATGTGGTGGGAGGCCAGTTCCTTGCCGATGTTGCGCGACCCGGAGTGGAGCACGAGCCAGACGGCGCCGTCGTCGTCCAGGCACACCTCCAGGAAGTGGTTCCCTCCCCCCAGGGTGCCCATCTGGCGCTGGGCGCGGGTCCGTCGGGGGCGCACGGCGGCGGCCAGGTCGTCGAACCCGTCCCAGAACCCGGACCAGTCGGTCTCGCGCACGGTGGGGACGGTGGCGGGGTCCACCGGTTCGTCGTGGGCGTGGAACCCGACCGGGACGGCCGCCTCCAGTGCGGACCGAAGCCGCCCGAGGTCGTCGGGCAGGTGCCCGGCGGTGAGGCCGGTGCGCACGGCGGTCATCCCACAGCCGATGTCGACGCCGACGGCAGCGGGGCTGACGGCGTCGCGCATGGCGATGACCGAGCCGACCGTGGCGCCCTTGCCGTAGTGCACGTCGGGCATGACGGCGAGGCCGTGGACCCAGGGCATGCGGGTCACGTTGCGGAGCTGTTCCATCGCCGCGGCCTCGACCTCGTCGGGTGCGGCCCACATACGGATGGGCACGCGTTCGCCGGGGACCTCGGTGTAGGGCATGTCGGGCCACCTCCCCTTTCCGGATCCGGCCTGTGGATCCGTTCGTCCGGGCACGTAGCCGTGCCCCCGGACATCAAGCCAGAGCGGGGACGCGGCGGCAACGGGTTTTCGGACGGGGCGCCGCACCGGGAAGGGGCCCGGTCAACCTCCGATCGCGGACATCGGACGGGACGGCTGCGGGAAGCCGGGGTCGTTGATGCCGTGTCCGAAGAGCTTGACGGCGACGGCCGTGGACCAGCGGTCGGCGGTCCCGGCCCGGATCACGGACCCAGGGTACCCACCCCCGCTCCGCACGGGGGGAGGTTCCCAGGACCCCGCGGGAGCCGCCGCCTTTCCCTTCCGCTGTGGTCGGGCTATCCGCCTGACGGGGTGTCGGCGCTCTGCGCGGTGCTCCCGGCCCCGCTCTCCTGTGGGCCGGACTCCGGCGGGGCCGGTTCGGAGGTGCCATCGCTCAGGTTCGCGTGCTTGATGAACCAGGACGCCACAGCTGCCGTGAGTACTCCGACGAGGGCGATACCGATGACCATCAGGCCCACCGCGACCAGTCTGCCCTCGGCCGTGATGGGGTAGTAGTCGCCGTAACCGACCGTCGTCACCGTCACGACGGACCACCACAGGGCGTCCCCGAACTCGGTGATGTTGGCCCCGTGCGCGTTCTGTTCCGCGTCGAGCACGGTGATGGCTCCCAGGAAGACCGTCAGCACCGATGTCGCGCCCACGTAGAGGGAGATGCGTCCGGCCAGCGCCCCGGCCATCGAACGGTTCAGCATGCGGATGAGGGCGAGCATGCGCAGTAGCCGGAGCGTGCGGAACATGGGGAGGAGAATCAGGATGACGTCGTACCACCGCCGTGCCGCGTAGAGGAGGCGGTTCTCGGCCAGCCAGATCCGGATCAGGAAGTCGATCGCGAATGCGGCCCACACCGTCCACGACAGGACCTGGAGGCGGTACTCCAGGTTCTGTCCCAGGTCCGTTTCGATGACCGGCCAGGCGTAGGCGGCCAGGAACGCGCCTCCGAGGAGCAGCATCGGGACCTCAAGGCGCCGTTCCCAACGGGTGACGCGCTCACCGTGCTCGGATTCTTCGTTGCTTGCCATGAGGGGGCTCCAATCCTCTGCGGCTGCATGGCCTGGGCGACGCCACTTCCCGGTGCGAGTGGCCGACTGGGGGTCCTTGTCCTGCGGCGATGCGTTCTGGTCAAAGGTTGTGGCAGGTCACGGGCACTATACGGAAGCCCGTGGGCCGCTCCGGCGCCGCCCCGTGCCGAGGCTCCCCCGGCCTGGCACGTCAACGGTGTGCGGCCGTGGCGCCGCTGGGAGCCGTCTTCCGGGAAGCGGGCACACGGCGCCCGGGATGGTCACCGGGCCGCCCGGTCCGGCGTGGGGCACGGGCCACACGCCGCCGTCGTCCGGGCGCACCCACGGTTCGTCCGGGCACGTGGCCGTGCCCCCGGACAGCGGACCGGAGCGGGGACGCGGCGGCGACGGGTCCGGGGTTCCGTGCCGGGGAGGGGCCTGGTCAGCCGCCGATCGCGGACATCGGACGGGACGGCTGCAGGAAGCTGGGGTCGTTGATGCCGTGCCCGGGGAGCTTGACGGCGACGGCCGCGGCCCAGCGGTCGGCGATCTCGTCGTCGGTGGCCCCTCCGCGCAGCAGGGAGCGCAGGTCGGACTCCTCGCGTGCGAACAGGCAGTTGCGGATCTGCCCGTCGGCGGTGAGCCGGACCCGGTCGCAGGCTCCGCAGAAGGGCCGGGTGACCGATCCGATGACCCCGACGGTGGCCGGCTCACCGTTGGGGAAGCGGGTCCCCCGCACGTGGAAGAGCTCCGCGGGCGCGCTGCCCCGGGTGTCGCTGTCGGCGGCCTCCAGCGAGAACTCCGCTTCGAGCCACTGGAGGATCTCCTCGGCGGTGATCATGGTGTCGCGCCGCCAGCCGTGCTGGGCGTCGAGCGGCATCTGCTCGATGAACCTCAGCTCGTAGCCGCGTTCGACGCAGTAGCGCAGCAGGGCGGCGGCCTCGGCGTCGTTGACGTCGCGCATGAGCACGGTGTTGACCTTGACCGGGGTGAGCCCGGCGCGGGCTGCGGCGTCCAGTCCGTCGAGGACGTCGTCGAGCCTGCGGCGGCGGGCGAGGGTCTCGAACACGTCCGGGTCGAGGGTGTCGAGGGAGACGTTGACCCGGTCGAGTCCGGCCTCCGCGAGGGCGGGCGCCATGCGGGCCAGGCCGATGCCGTTGGTGGTGAGGGCGGTCAGGGGGCGGGGGGCGAGGGCGGTGGTCCCGGCGATGAGACCGGGCAGGCCGCGCCGGAGGAGGGGTTCGCCCCCGGTGAAGCGGACCTCGGTGATGCCGAGCCGGGTGACCCCGATCCCGATCAGTCGGAGGAGTTCGTCGTCGGTGAGCAGTTCCTGCTTGGGCAGCCACTCCAGGCCCTCGGGGGGCATGCAGTAGGTGCATCGCAGGTTGCAGCGATCGGTGAGCGACACACGCAGATCGGTCGCCAGTCGCCCATAGGAATCGGCCAGCACGGGCCCCACCCTCTCCAGTCGGAGTCATCCGGCTTGTCGTCTGGGCTATACCCGCCCGCGGGGTTCACCAGAGATCAGCGTAGAAGATCCCTTTCATCGCTGGTCATACTGATCACACCCTATGAGGTATTTCGTTGACGAACACGAAGTTACGAGGCTCGGTAGAGGTGATCGCACAGGCACCGGCCGAGCCGCGACCCCACAGGATTCGCGCACCCGCCCCCGCCTCGTGCACACCGGCCCCGCCGCCCCATAGGGTGACCATCCCGGCGGCACCCGCCTTCGCGGACGGGAGCGATCGCCGCGGACGTCGGCGCTGACAAGGAGGCAGGACACGGTGATCACCACACGCGAGTGGGCCCTGGCGGGCGGGCCGGACGGTTCCGGGAGACTGGCGGCGAGAGCCTGGGCCCCGACCGAGGGCGAGCCGACCTGGCTGGCCGTGCTGGTCCACGGCTACGGCGAGCACCTGGGCCGGTACCAGCAGGTCGCCGCCGACCTGGTCGCGGCCGGTGCCGTGGTCTACGGGGCGGACCACCGCGGGCACGGCCGGTCCTCCGGCGAACGGGTCCTGATCGACGACTACGCGAGCGTGGTGGAGGACGTGCACCGCCTCATCACACAGGCGCGCACCGCCTACCGGACGCTGCCGCTGATCCTGATCGGCCACTCGATGGGCGGTCTGATCGCGTCGCGCTACGCGCAGGTCCACCCCGAGGCGCTCCAGGCGCTGGTGCTCTCGGGCCCCGTTCTCGGCCGCTGGACCGCCCTGGAGCAGGTCGCCGCCGCCGAGCGGATCCCCGACGCACCCATCGACCCGGCCACGCTCTCGCGTGACCCCGCCGTGGGCGAGGCGTACGTGGCCGACGAGCTGGTGTGGCACGGACCGTTCAAACGGGAGACCGTCAACGCCCTGCTGGCCGAGATCGAGTGGGGTGTCAGGTCCGGGAGTGTGGGGTCGCTGCCGCTCCTGTGGGTGCACGGGTACGAGGACCGGCTGGTCCCGGTGACCGACACCAGGGTCGGCATCGAGGCGCTCGCGGGCCAGGACTTCACCGCCCGTATCTTCCCCGGCGCCCGGCACGAGGTGTTCAACGAGACCAACCGGGACGAGGTGCTGGCCGAGGTCGTCCGCTTCGCCCAGCGGTTCGCGGTCCCGCACGCCACCCTCTGAGGAGTTTTTCCGGAGGGCTTTCGGTTCGGTGGGCGGCCGGCCCCCTCCCCCGGAGACCTCGTTCCCCGGCGCGGGCGGCTACACGTACAGCTGGCCGCGGGGCTGGAAGGGATGGGCGAGGGTCTCGGCGTAGGCTGCGGCCAGCCGCTCGACCGCGTCGGCGAGGACGTCCGGCGGCTGGGTGTAGGCCAGGCGCAGGTAGCGCTCCAGGGTGCCGTCGGCGCCGAACACCGGACCGGCCGCCGGGTGCACCCCGTGCCGGACGGCGTTGGCGGACAGCGCGCTCGCGACGGGGTGGGGCAGGGTCGTCCACAGCACCAGCCCGCCCCCGGGCACACTGGACCGCCAGTCGGGCAGGTGCTCGCGCAGCTCGTCCAGCAGGGCGTCGCGGTTGCGGCGCAGCTGGCGGCTGCGCTCGGCCCGGATGCGCAGCACGTCGGCGAGCAGGTGGGTGGCGGTCAGCTGGTCCAGGACCGCCCCGGCCAGGTCGAAGCGCTGGCGGGTGGCCATCAACCTGGCGACCATGGGCGGCGTGGTGCGCACCCACCCGACCCGCAGTCCTCCCCACAGCAGTTTGGCCACCGACCCCACCGTCAGTACCCGGCCGTCGGTGTCGTGGGCGGCCACCGGGGCGGGCAGGTCCCCGGAGTCGATGGCCAGTTCGGTGACCGACTCGTCGACGAGGAGGTGGGTCCCGGCCCGGCGCGCCTCGCGTACCAGCACCCGGCGCTCGTCGTCGTCCATCAGGGCGCCGGTGGGGTTCTGGAAGTCGGGGATGAGGTAGGCCAGCTCGGGCCTCCACTGGCGGAACGCGTCGACGAGGTAGTCCATGTCCCACCCCTGGGGGGTCACCCCCACGGTGCGCACGCGTGCGCCGGTGCGCCGGGCGGCGTCCAGGGCGTGCGGGTAGGTCGGCGACTCCAGCAGAACCTCGTCGCCGGGCTGGACCAGCAGGTCCATGATCAGGGCGATGCCCTGCTGGGCTCCGTTGGTGACGAAGATCTGCTCCGGGGTGGTGGGCAGTCCGCGCTCGACGTAGCGGCGGGCGATGGCGTGCCTGAGCTCGGGGAGGCCGTAGGGGTAGTAGCCGAGCCCGCCGACGTGCGCGGCGAGCTGCTCGGCGGCCTGTCCGGCTGCGGCGCGCAGGCCCTCCACCGCGGGCGGTGCGGCCACCCCGAGATCGATGTGCTCGGAGGCGTGCGCGAACGGCGAGGGCTCGCTGGTCGCGGCGTCGGGGAGGACCGTCCAGCTGCCCGCGCCCTGCTTGCTCTCCAGGAACCGGTTGTCGCGCAGCCACGCGTAGGCGGCGGTCACGGTGTTGCGGCTGACGCCCAGGGCGGTGGCCAGGTCGCGCTCGGCGGGCAGCCGGGTGTTGGTGGGGACGCGCCCGTCCAGGACGAGCGCGCTGACGGCGCGGGCGATGGCGAGGTAGTAGGGGCGTTCGACGGGGGCCTCGCCGATGAGGCGGGCCAGGAGGCGTCCGTTGATGTGTCTGGTGCCGCCGGTGCGTTCCGGGCGGCGGCCGCTCTGCCTCGCCATGCCGTTTCCCCGTCTTCCCCACACATCACGAATCAGGCCAGTTGGCTGGATTGGCTCTTCATTTCCGGCGCCACCTCCGCCACGATACCGAGGTGGATCCCCTCCTGGCTCCAGGTCCGGTTGAGCGCATGGGGGGTTCGCGTTGCGGGTGACCGGCGGACCGCCGCTGTGCCTCCCGCCCGAGCCGCACCGTCGTGCGGCGCTTCATCCGATGATCCCAGGAGTGTGCTCCCCTGTGGCGGCCCCGGCACCGCCGCGTGCGGGTGCGGCTCGCGCCGCGCCGGGAGCGCCTCCCCGGCCGAAGGGCAGGAACCTCCGTGACCACAGAACAGCGCCCCCTCCGCTCGACGGCCGCCGGCCTGGTCGGCCGGGTGATGCTCACCCCGGTCCTGCCGCGCCCCCGGCTGCGCCGCCTGGTCCGGCTCTACGCGGGGCTGACCCTGTACGGCCTGAGCGGTGCGCTGCTGGTCCACTCCGAACTCGGGTCCATGCCGTGGGACGTGCTGCACCAGGGGCTGGCCCGCCGCACGGGCCTGTCCATCGGTACGTGGAGCGTCCTGGTGGGTGCCCTGCTCATGCTCCTGTGGATCCCCCTGCGCCAGAAGCCCGGGCTGGGAACGCTGAGCAACGTGGTCGTGGTGGGCACGACGGTGGACCTGTTCCTGTGGCTGCTGCCCGGGACCGACTCCCTGGTGGCGCGGGTGGGGATGCTGGTGCTCGGGGTACTGGTGTGCGCGGTCGCGACGGGGTGCTACATCGGAGCCCGGCTGGGCCCGGGGCCACGGGACGGCCTCATGACCGGGCTGGCCGCGCGCGGGTGGTCGGTGCGCCTCGCCCGAACCGCGATCGAGGTGACGGTCGTGGCGACGGGGGTCCTCCTGGGCGGCACGGTGGGGGTGGGAACCGTGGTCTTCGCGGTGACGATCGGACCCCTCGCGCACCTGTTCCTGCCACTGTTGCGCATGCCGGAGGAGACGTCCGAAACCCCACCCCCACAGGGGTCTTAGCCTTTCCGTCACCGGTCGTTGATCACCACGTCATAACTTCTGCCCACCAAAATCCCCCAATTCTCCACATACCTCGCTGCACTTCCAGATGCACGTGCACTTGCGGGTAGCGGAGGCCCGGCGAAGGGGGGAAGATGGAACCGCGGTGAACGGATGGACCGTCTTCGGCACAGTTCCTCAGGACCGGCCTTTTCGGCTGCCCTCACCTGGGCACATACCCGGGTATGAAGGCGCGGAGAAGGCTCCTCGGAGGAGTCGTGTGACCCGAACGGCGCCCTGTCCCACCAGCGGGTACGGCCTGTTGGCGGGTGGGGGGGAGGACCCCCGGCGGGGTGTGCACACGACCGTGCGCGAAGCCCTCCGCGATGGTGCGGCAGACCCCCGCAAGACATCGGCGCCGACCGCAGCAACCAGGACGACGTGATGGGGGTGAGCCGCGTGCCCGGCTGGATTGAAGACTACGCAATGATCGGCGACATGCAGACCGCCGCGCTGGTCGGGCGTGACGGTTCCGTCGACTGGGCGTGTCTGCCCGACTTCGACTCCTCGGCCTGTTTCGCCGCCCTGCTGGGCGACGACCAGAACGGCAGCTGGACCCTGCGGCCCGCCGACGGCGACCCCCGCGCCACCCGTCGGCGCTACCGGGGCGACACCCTCATCCTGGAGTCGGAGTGGGACACCGACACCGGTTCGGTACGGGTCATCGACTTCATGCCGCCCCGCGGCGGCGCCCCCCACATCGTGCGCATCGTCGAGGGGCTGCGCGGTTCGGTGCGCATGGAGACCGCCATGCGCATCCGCTTCGACTACGGCCACGTCGTGCCGTGGGTCCACCGCACCGGCGCCGAGCTGGTGGCCGTCGCAGGCCCCGACGCCATCTGGTTGAGCACGCCCATCGAACTCCAGGGCCACAACTTCACCCACGACGCGACCTTCGACGTCACCGCGGGCCAGCGCGTGCCGTTCGTGATGACCTGGCACCCCTCCCAGGTGGAGGAGTCCGACCACCTGGACGCGGAGAAGGCCCTCTCCCGCACGGAGCGGTTCTGGGAGAAGTGGGTCAACCAGTGCACGTACGAGGGCCCCTACCGCGAGGCGGTCATCCGCTCCCTCATCGTGCTCAAGGCCCTCACCTACCGCCCCACCGGCGGTATCGTCGCAGCCCCCACCACGTCCCTGCCGGAGGAGATCGGCGGGGTCCGCAACTGGGACTACCGCTACTGCTGGCTGCGCGACGCCACCATCACCCTGGAGGCGATGATCCGGTCGGGGTACAAGGACGAGGCCCTGGCCTGGCGCGAGTGGCTGGTGCGGGCCGTGGCCGGCGAGCCGCAGCTCATGCAGATCATGTACGGCATCCGCGGTGAGCGCAGACTCACCGAGTGGGAGGCCGACTGGCTGCCGGGCTACGAGGCCTCCCGTCCGGTCCGGGTCGGCAACGCCGCCGTCGGCCAGTACCAGCTGGACGTGTACGGCGAGGTCATGGACGTGCTGCACCTGGCCCGCCGCCACAACATCCGCGGCGGCGACTACCTCTGGGGGCTGCAGCGCTCCCTGGTCAACTACCTGGAGTGGTGCTGGGACGAGCCCGACGAGGGCCTGTGGGAGGTGCGCGGTCCCCGCCAGCACTTCGTGCACTCCAAGGTGATGGCCTGGGTGGCGGCCGACCGGGCGGTGCGCAGCATCGAGGAGTTCGGCAAGGAGGGGCCCATCGAACGGTGGAGGGCCCTGCGCGACACCATCCACGCCGAGGTGTGCGAGTACGGCTACGACCCCCAGCGCAACACCTTCACCCAGTACTACGGCAGCAAGGAGCTGGACGCCGCCCTGCTCCTCATCCCCGAGGTGGGGTTCCTGCCCTACGACGACCCGCGCGTCGTCGGCACCATCGAGGCCGTCCGCAAGGACCTCATGGTCGACGGGTTCGTGCTGCGCTACCGCACCGACCTGGAGAACTCCGCCGACCAGCTGCCGGGCGACGAGGGCGCGTTCCTGGCGTGCAGCTTCTGGATGGCCAACGCGCTGCTGTCCATCGGCCGCCAGGACGAGGCCCGCGAACTGTTCGAGCGCTTGCTGTCGCTGCGCAACGACGTGGGTCTCCTGGCCGAGGAGTGGGACCCCCGGGCGGGCCGCCAGGTCGGCAACTTCCCGCAGGCGTTCAGCCACGTGCCCCTCGTGACCACCGCGCTCAACCTGGCCACCCGGCAGGGCGGCTGGCGCGCGGAGTAGGGCCTTCCCCCTTCCGGACCTCCCCCGTTCACGACCCCCCGAGGGCCTCGGCCCCAGCACACGGCCACGCCCCCGCGACCTGCACGGTCGCGGGGGCGTGGCCGGTCCGGTCCGCGCCGGGGTTCACTCCTTGAGGAGGGTGGGATCAGCCCACACGGGATGGACGTTGGGGTCGTCGCTCTCCACCTCGATGCGCAGGCGCAGTGCGTCCCGCACATCCACCTCGATCTCCAGGGGCTCGCCCAGGCTCAGGGTCTCGGTGACCTCGGGTTCGTCGTCCACGTGGACGACGAACGTGGTGGCCGCGCCCGCCCGCGAGTCGTCCTGCACACCGATGACGGCGGTGAAGGTCGTCCAGTTGCGGCCGAGGTCGTAGTCCGCCCAGCCGGTGCACTCGTTGTACTCGGACTCCGCGCAGGAACCCGGGGCCAGCGCCCGCGTGTACACCTGGCCGTCGACCTGGGCCCGACCCGTCTCCGGTTCCCAGCCGCCGTCCTCCGCCAGGTCGACGGGGGCCATCTGTGTGAGCAGGGTGGAGTCACCCGCGGAGGGCGTCCCGGACCCGTCCTCGGCACTCGGGTCGGCGGCGCCCAGCACGGGCTCGCTCGGCTCCCCGGTCGGCTCGGGGGCGCCGCTCTCCCCCTGGCCCTGCGTCGGCTCCGGTTCCCCGGCGCCCTCCGGTTCCCCGGTGGCGACGGTCGCGGAGGACATCCGGTCCATGACGAAGTAGGTGCCCGCGGAGCCCGCGACCATGGCGAGGACGATGACGACGCCCAGCCCGATCAGCAGGGGCTTGCGCGACTTCCTGCGGGGCGGCGCCTCGGCCTGCGCGGGCGTGTGTGCCGCCGGGGCGAAGGCCCCCGTGGCATCGGGGTGAGGGGGGCCGCTCCAGCCGGGCGGGGGCCCGGTCGGCGCCTGGTGGTGCGGGTGGACCGGGCCCGGGTAGGCGGCGGACCGCGCCTGGGTGCCTGCCGCCGGGGGGCGCTGCTGCGGCATGCCCTGCGCGGGCGCTCCGGGAGGAGGACCCTGGGGAGCCTGTCCGGGTCTGGGCCCGGGTTGCCCGGGCGCCCCGCCCCGGCCGCCACCGCGAAGGTTGCTGGTGCGCGGTGCCGCCTGGGACCGCTGGGGTCCGGGGGCGGCCTGGGGTGCGCCGCGCAGCCCGCCGACCGGACGCGGGGGCATGTCGTCGGTGTCCGGCATCGGCGGGGCGGAGGACGCTGGCGGGCCCCCAGGGCCGGGCCGCCCCCGCGGCGGGGTCGGGCCCGCGGCCGGAGCGCTCACCGGAGGCGGCCCGAAGACGCGGGCGCCCTGCGGCGGCGCGGACTCCGCGACGGCGGTGCCCTCGGCCCGCGGAGGCGTCCCGTGGCCCTGCGGAGCATCTGGCACGGTGCTCCCGGATCCGGGCGCGGCGGGTTCGGGCGCGGGCTCCCCCGCCCCGGCGCCTCCGGGGCCCTCGGACACGGCCGCCGCCGACACGGCGTCGCCCGGGTCGGAGACCGGCCCCGTCCACGGCGCCGACGTGGCCAGCGACCGCAGGGCCCGGGTCCAGTCCGCGGACGCGGGGCGGTCGGCGGGCTCGGCCGAGAACATGGACATGACCAGCTCGCGCTCCCGCTCGCCCGCGTCGGCGACCAGCGGGAGCGCACCGAAGCGCTCGCGCAGCTGTTCGGGGGCGGGCGGTGGGTCCTCGCCGGTCAGGGTGAAGTAGGCGATCGCGCCGAACGCGTAGCGGTCCGTGGCCGCCGAGTACTCGCCGGTGAAGATCTCCGGTGCCGCGTACCCGGGTGTGAACCAGGGGCGGGCCGTCATGTGGCGGGCCGCGATCCGGCTCAGCCCGAAGTCGACCAGCGTCGCCTGTCCCTCGTCGCTGATCATGACGTTGCCGGGTGACAGGTCCCCGTGCACCACCACCCGTTTGGAGGGGGTGGCGCGACCCGAGTGCAGCACGTCGAGCACCAGCGCGACCTGCTCCAGGTAGCGCAGCGCCTCGCGCTGGCCTCGCGGCCCCTCGACGGCGTGCTCGGCCCGCCAGTCGCGCAGGTCCACGCCCTGGACGTAGTTCATGACCAGGTACAGCGCGCGGTCGGTGTACTCCCCCGAGCCGTCGGCCGGATGTTCGGGGGCGCCCTCGAAGTGCTCGCGGACGCCGACCACCCCGAGCCGGTTGATGAAGCGCAGCAGCTCCGCCTGCTCCCCCCACTTGGCGCTGAGCTCGGCGAACTGCTCCTCGTTGGCGGTGACGTCGGAGTTGAGGACCTTGACCACGACGGGCTCGGTCTGCCCCGCCAGGGTCACCTCGGCGAGGTAGAGCGTGGCTTCGCCGCCGCGCCCCACCGACCGGACCAGACGGTACTTGTCCGGCTGGGAGTCCGGACCGACGTAGAGATGAAGGCTCACTCTCTGACACTCATTCCACACGGGGGGCAGGGGCACCTGGGGTGCAGGGGATTCCGCCCTCGGGCGGGAGACCACAGTAACGCGGGCGGCTGTACTCTTACGCCCTGTACGACCGGAAGGCCGTAAGTGGCCGCCGGTCGTCGCGCACGCGAACGCGAACGGTGGGGGGCCGCGGTGACCGGAGAACGGGTCCTGGGCGGCCGCTACCGCCTCCTCTCCCCTCTGGGCAGGGGCGGAATGGGCGAGGTGTGGCGGGCGGTCGACGAACTGCTGGACCGGCACGTGGCCGTCAAGCTGATCCGGGCCGGCCGTGCCGGTTCCGAGGAGGTCGGTGCCCGGTTCCGCCGCGAGGCGCGGATCACCGCCCGCCTCGCGGGCCACCCCAACGTGGTGATCCTGCACGACTTCGGCCAGGACGACGCACCGGGCGCCGCCGGCTCGGTGTACGCGGTGATGGAACTGGTGCCGGGGCGCCCGCTGACGGCGGTGCTGCGCGAGAGCGGCCCGATGCCGGTGCCGCGCGCCGCCGGCCTGGTCTCGCAGGCCGCGTCGGGGCTGGGAGCGGCGCATGCGGCCGGGGTCGTGCACCGGGACGTCAAGCCGGGCAACCTGATGGTGGTCGAGGAGGGTGCGGGGGACGGCACCCTGAAGGTGTTGGACTTCGGCATCGCCGCGATCACGGCCGCCACCCAGAGCCGCCGCATCACCCAGACCGGTCAGGTGATCGGCACCCCCCTGTACATGCCGCCCGAGCAGATCCGCGGTGAGCAGGTCGGGCGCTCCGGCGACCTCTACTCCCTGGGCGCGATCCTGTTCGAGCTCCTGACGGGGCGGCCCCCACTGCGCTCCGACAATCCGCTGGCGGTCCTGCGCATGCACCTGGTGGACATCCCTCCGACCGCGGCGGAGCTGCGCCCGGAGGTTCCGGCACCGCTGTCCGAGCTGGTGGCGTCGATGCTGGCCAAGCGCCCCGAGGACCGACCCGCGAGCGCCGAGGAGGTGCGGGACCGGCTCGACCCCTTCCTGCCCTCCCGAGCGGAACGGCCGTCCCGTCCGCGGTCTTTGCCGGGTGCGAGCGGTCCCGTACCGGTCCCGGGCACCCGGCCGTACACGCGGGCGGGGGCCACCCGCCCGGAGAGGGTCGGCCCGGAGGACCCCGCGCGCCTCCTGGCCCTGCTGGACGAGGCGCGGTCCCTGGCCGATTCCGGACAGTTCGCCGCGGCCGCGCGGGACCTGCGCGGTCTGCTGCCCCGGCTGCGGGCGACGCTCGGCCCCGACCACCAGGACACCCTGAGAGCGCGCCGCCAGGAGGCCTACCTGACCGGGAAGAGCGGGGAGCACCGGTCGGCGGTGACCCGTCTGGACTCCCTGCTGGCCGACCTGATGCGGGTCCACGGCGCGAGGCACCCGGAGACGCTGGCCGTCCGGTACTACCTGGCCACGAACGCGGGTCGGGCGGGGGACCACGCGCTGGCGGCGCGGGTCCACGGGGAGCTGGTGCCCGACCTGGTGGCCGTGCACGGGCCGGGTTCGGAGAGGGTGCTGACCACGCGCCTGTACCTGGCGTTCGAGGTCGGCGAGGCGGGGCGGCCCGAGCAGGCCGTGGCGCTGTTGGAGGAGCTGGTTCCGGACCTGACCCGCCTGCTGGGCGAGGACGACGCGGCCACGCTGCGGGCCCGGCACTACCACGCCGCCTACCTGGGCCACGCGGGCCGCCCGGCCGAGGCGGCGCAGCGGTACCACGCACTGCTCGCCCGGTACACGCGCGTGCACGGCGCACAGAGCGACGCCACCGCGCGCATCCGCGCCCATCTGCACCAGTGGCAGGACCGCTCCCGCCGCTAGCGGTGGTGGAAGTATCGTGCATCCCATGACAGCTCCTCGAAGGGTGACCATCGACCAGGAGGCGGACGCGGGCTACCTCACGCTCTCCGACGCTCCCGTGGAAAGGACTGCCGACCACGGGTCGTTCGTCGTGGACCACTCCACCGACGGCAGACCCGTGGGGGTCGAGGTGCTGACTCTGGAACGACCACTCGACGTGAGCGGGGTCCTGGAGGCCTTGGAGGAGACCGGCACCGCGGTGGACCCTGACACCCACGAGCGGGTGTGCGCCTTCGCCGCCCGGATCGCCGACCTCGACGACCTCGACGACCGTGTACCGCATGGTGCACTCGGGCGTGCTGCCCGCGTTCCGGGTGGGGCGCTCCTACCGGGTTCCGGAACACGCTGTGCGGCACTACCTGTGTGAGGCGGGTGCAGAGCTCGCCGCGCGCAGGTGAGCCGGGTGGGCCGAAGGAGCCGATCGTGCGGAGGGGGCGTGGTTGTCGCTGCCTGCCGCTAGTGTTCTGGCCATGGCCAAGGACCTCAACGAAATCATGGACGCCGGGTGGGCCAAGGCCCTGGAGCCGGTCGCTCCGCAGATCGCCGCGATGGGCGACTTCCTCCGACAGGAGGTCACCGAGGGGCGCACGTACCTGCCCTCCGGGGGCCACGTCCTGCGAGCCTTCCAGCAGCCGTTCGACGACGTGCGCGTGCTCATCGTGGGCCAGGACCCCTACCCCACGCCCGGCAACGCGGTGGGGCTGAGCTTCTCCGTCGCCCCCGACGTGCGCCTGCCCGCGAGCCTGCGCAACATCTACAAGGAGATGCAGGAGGACGTCGGCACGGCCATGCCCTCCAACGGCGACCTCACCCCGTGGGCCGAACAGGGCGTGCTCCTGCTCAACAGGGTGCTGACGGTGGCCCCGGGCAGCGCCGGGTCGCACCGGGGCAAGGGCTGGGAGGCCGTGACCGAGCAGGCCATCCGGGCACTGGCCGAGCGCGGCAAGCCGCTCGTGGCGATCCTGTGGGGGCGCGACGCCCGCAACCTGCGCCCGATGATGCCGGGCGTGCCGTGCGTGGAGTCCGCGCACCCGAGCCCGCTGTCGGCGCGCAACGGCTTCTTCGGCTCGAAGCCGTTCAGCCGGACCAACGCGATGCTGGAGGAGCAGGGCGCCGAGCCGGTCGACTGGCAACTGCCCTAGCTCCACACCCTTCCACCCCGTCGACCTGCGGACTCGGCGCCTCCCCCGGCGCCGGGTCCGACCGCGTTCCACCCCCGAAAGCGGAAAGGCCCCCTGCCCATGGCGAAAAGGCTCACCTACGCGGACGCCCTGAAAGTCCTCGGCAAGAACGACTCGGACCTGCTGGACTTCGCGGAGCGGCTGGCCGACGGCGGGCTCGAACTGGTGGGGATACCCGACCTCTTCGGGGCCCGCTCGTTCCTGGTGGGCAAGGGGCGCCAGGCCGTCGAGGGGATCCGGGACAAGCTCAGCGGCGAGAGCCGGATGTCGCGGACCGAGAAGGTGGCGGCCGCGCACCGCGTCCTGCTGGTCGTCTCCTTCCTGGAGGCGGCCGAGGAGTCCTGGGGGCCGGCTTCGATGCCGTTCCCGCTGGAGGACCTGGAGCTGGCCTCGGAAGGACAGCTCGACCTGTTCCAGGGGGAGCTGTCCGCCGCGGAGCCCCCCGGACCGCCGACGTCCGCGCACCTGCAGGACACGGTCGGGTCCGCTCCGGGGGACACCCTCTACCTCGGCGCCTCCCAGGCCTTCGCCGCGATGGTCGCGGGAACGGCGCAGGCCGCGGAGCACGAGATCGCGTCCGTCGACCACCCCTCCCTCGCGCTGCTGTCACAGGAGCTACCCCGGCGCGCGCACGAGCGCTACCGGGAGAACTACCGCAGGCTCGCCGCGGAGATCCCCGAGTTCGGCATGTGGGCGCACCTCGAAGCGCACGAGGTCACGCGCCGGAGTCTGGACACCGGGCTCGGGGAGCTGCACCGGCAGCTCTCGGCGATCGCGTCGCGTCGCGGGGTGGACGTCCGGCGCCGGGAGCTGACCGCCTCCTACCGTTCGGTGCTGCGCCAGCCCGTGCTGCGCTCGGAGGAGACCGCGCGAGGGCTGGTCCTGCCACCCCTGGAGGACGCCTACATTCCGCCTCGGGGCAGGATCGCGCGGATCCTCGGTGGCGGTTCGCCGTCGATGGAGGAATGGTGGCAGCACCAGACCCTGTTCGACGACCTCCAGGGGTTCATGGCCGCGCACCTGGTCCACGTGAACAGCATCAGTGCCCCCACCGTCGTCCTGGGCCACCCGGGCGCGGGCAAGTCCAAGTTCACCGAGATGCTCGCGGCCCGGCTCCCGGAGTCGGACTTCCTGCCGATCCGGGTGGAGCTGCGGTCGGTCCAGCCCAACTCCCCCATCCACCTCCAGATCGAGGAGGGCCTGGCCGCCACCCTCCACACCCGGGTGTCCTGGCGCGAACTCGCGGAGTCGGCGGACGGCGCGCTCCCGGTGATCATCCTGGACGGCTTCGACGAACTCCTCCAGGCGACCGGGGTGGACCGCTCCGACTACCTGGAGCGGGTGCAGGAGTTCCAGCACCAGCAGGACGCGCTGGGCCAGCCGGTGGTGGTCATCGTGACCAGTCGGACGGTGGTGGCGGACCGGGCCCGGTTCCCCGACGACACCGTCGTGATCCGGTTGGAGCCCTTCGACGAGCCCCGGATCGGGCAGATGCTGGAGGTCTGGAACAGGGCCAACGAGCGTTCCCTGACCGCGTCGGGGCTCGCCCCCCTGACGATCGCGGCGCTGGAGAGGTACCGCGAGCTTGCCGAGCAGCCCCTCCTGCTGCTGATGCTGCTCATGTACGACGCCGGGGACAACGCCCTGCGCCGGGCGGACGACGCGCTGCGGCACGGGGAGCTGTACGAGCGGCTGCTGACCATGTTCGCCCGGCGCGAGGTGGAGAAGCACAGGTCGGGGCTGAGCAGGAGCGACTTCGACACGGCGGTCGAGGACGAGTTGCGCCGCCTGGAGGTCGCCGCCCTGGCGATGTTCACCCGGCGCAAGCAGACTGTCGCCGCCGACGAACTGGAGCAGGACCTGGAGGTCCTCATGCCCGACGCGGCGGTGCGGCCCGAGGACGCCGGTCTGCACGGGCACATCGCCCCGGCCCATCAGGTGCTCGGGCGCTTCTTCTTCGTCCACGAGTCCCAGGCCCGCGTGGGCGGCGGCGCCGCGAGCGTGTTCGAGTTCCTGCACGCCACCTTCGGTGAGTACCTGGTGGCCAGGGCGGTGGTCGCCGCCCTGGCCGACCTGGACGACGCCCGGTCCCGTTCGTCGCGCCGTCGGGGCCGGAGCGTCCGCCCGGACGACGGTGAGCTGTTCGCCCTGTCGTCGTTCGCCAGCTACGCGGGCCGCGACAAGGTGGTGGACTTCCTCTCCGAGCTGTTGGAGCACCGGTTCTCGGAGGAGCCGGAGGCCCGCGAGGACTACGCGGCGCTGCTCGTCGAGCTGTTCCAGGAGGCGCCGTTCCCGGCCTCGAACCGGTCCTACACCGAGTACGAGCCCGCCCGGCTGCCGTTCACCCGCCGCGAGGCGAACTACACCAGCAACCTGATGATCCTGCTGGTACTGGTCCGGGAGGAGCCGGTGGACGCCCGGGAGCTGTTCCCCGGGGCCGAGGAGCCCGACCAGGCCCTCCAGGGCACGAGCGCGCTGTGGCGGACCCTTCCCGGATCGGAGTGGTTCAGCATCATGTCCACGATCCGGGTCCGCCACCTGGACGGCTGGGCGGAGGGCGGCCAGGTCACCGTTCTGGGGAGGGAGGACGGCTCGCCCGTCGACGTCGGCGAGTGCATCGGGTTCGAGCTGACCAGGCAGGGACGGTCGACCCCCGTCCTCGCGGAACCCTACGGCGTCACCGTGCCCTACGACTCGGTCACGTCCCGTCTGCTCCGGTCGATGGCGATGCGCGTCAACGGCACGGCGGCGCGCTTCACGATCGGGCTCGTGCCGTTCCTGCGCCACGTCTCCGAGGATCTGGGCACCTGGTACCAGGACCCGAAGGGCGACCGGGTGTGGTCCGAGCTGCACGAGGTCCAGAGGCTGCGGATGGAGCCCGCGCAGCTCCACCCCCACCAGCGCCTGGACACCTACCGGAGGCTGCTCTCGCAGACCAGCCTGGGCCGCCTCGAACTCATCACGCTGACCCAGGCGGCCGAGGACCTGGCGTCGGAGTCGGCGGCGCCCTTCCCGAACGTGATGTCCCAACACCTGGGGACCCTGGTCCGCCGCTACTTCGCGCGTCTCAGGGACGTCGTGCCGGGGCCGCGGCTCTCCGAGGCCCTCGTCATGCCGGTCCTGTCCTCCCTGCCCGACGACGTCGTCACCGCCCAGGTGGCGGAGCACGTGCGGGGTCTCCTGCGGGCGAACCGTGAGGCGGGCGCCGAGCCGCCGGGGGAGGCCACCGACTCCGTACCTGCGCTCCGGCAGGTGGAGGCCGCCACGCGCCCGTACGGCAGTGCCGGACCGGAGCTCTAGGGCGTGTTCCGTGGATGCTTTCGGTTGATTCGGCGCTTGCGCCGATCGCCGCGAGCGGCCTCCAGGCAATCTCTCGCAAGACGAGTAG
>NZ_JBHXQY010000115.1:0-20375 GCF_042716955.1 Nocardiopsis sp. NPDC058631
ATGGCTAGGGAACATCCGGGCCCAGATACGCACGCACACCACCACCGTCTAGAGGGCTATACACCTGGCTTCAGACGGCACAGTACGGCAACTCGGCTCATCTATTCAATGAGTTCACTGAATAATCTGACGTATGTCGTCGGCGGCACGCTCGACCACTCGCCGGAAGTCCTCCCCGGTCACAGCCACGGTTTCCAGGGCATCGAAGGCATCCCGGTAGGTGCTCACGTGCTCCGACCCAGTCAGGGTCATCTCGGCGGTGAAGGTCTCCACCAGGACCCCCGCCTCATCGCACACCGTGAACCCGTGCGGAGGCATCACTGGCAGGCCTACGCCCCACGGGATCACCCCAAGGGTCACGTTGGGCCGCTCAGCAACCGCCAGGAAGTGATCAAGCTGTGCTGGCATGCACGCACCCGAGCCGGGCCAGGTCCGCAACGCCGACTCGGTGACGACAAACCGCAAGCGCTTGCCCTCGGCTGTCAGAACCTTGCCCCAGGCCACGGCCGACTCCGGGGTGCCGCCAGCGGCGGCTGTGTACTCATGCGTCCGCAGGGGCACCGGAACCGTCGCACCCTGAAACCCACGCACCATACGTACGGATGCAACCAGCCTGCGAGTCGCACTAGGCACGAGCGAGAGCCCAGCGTCCACACGTTTGTCCTCAGCGGCGAAGGCGTAGGCGTCCCGGGCCATCGATGTCAGACGTTCGGCCTCGTCGGTCGGGAACGGCAGAGCAGCGATGAGCTTCTCCACGGTTTCCACGCTGGAGACTCGCTGCCCGTTCTCCACCCGGGAAACCGTCGACTGTGTGACATCTGCACGCGACGCGAGCTCAACCCCGGAGCACAGATCACCTTTTCGGGCAACCCGCAATGCGTCACCAAGAGCTCTCAACATTCGGTCAGTCATAGAACAGCCTTAACGCAAATCAAGCCTGCCGACTGCAACACGACTGAGAAATGTTGGCCACTTTTCCGAGCGCAAAAAAATATAGAAATAGACTTCAATTGAACTGTCTTCCTTCTCGCCCATCAAGAGGCTTCTCATCTGCGCCTTAGGACAGAAAGAGCATGCCCGTGAAGATAGGAAGGAAAATGTGGGTGCTCAAGTGCCGCCCTATTGGCCGAGTTATTTCCAACCCTCGCAGAGATCACGGAAATTACTGATTCCGGAGTCCACTTTCTCTTCTTGTCACTGAGCAGCCCTCCAACAACTCCATTGATAGAGCGAGCCCTCCGCATAGCCTCCCCCTCGGGGTAAACTTCCAGACAGATTTCCTTGAGGACAGAGAAAGGCTTTTTTCCATCAAGAGCATCGCTGACTTCGGAGACCAATACAGGGGGAATCATTTCCGCCCAAATGATCCTTTGCCCTTGATGCTCTACTTCGTGGACCTTATGGGCGGAAGAAAGATATTCACGAATCTCGGCTTGAGAAAGAGGAGCAGAACCCGGCCATGAGGTTCCTCGACTCAGGGCGAATCTATCTCCCAAAAAGATAGCATGCCCCGGGAGCAATGCCCGAGAGATAGATATGATTCCAGCTTGAGCGGAGACTTTCGCCTTCTCCAAATGAGAAAGAATGGACCTGACCCCATCAACGCCAAACGAAAAATCGTCCGGCAGCCCTGAAGAAACCCAATCCGGGGGAACAAGTAGCTCCGAGGCGAATAGATTCGCTTCTCGCTCCTCTTGGCTTGAATCGCGAGTCTCTGACTCTAGGTACGGGTCGTCTTGTCCCGGGGT
Source organism: Nocardiopsis sp. NPDC058631 (assembly GCF_042716955.1). NCBI lineage: Bacteria > Bacillati > Actinomycetota > Actinomycetes > Streptosporangiales > Nocardiopsidaceae > Nocardiopsis > Nocardiopsis sp. NPDC058631. The sequence goes on from NZ_JBHXQY010000115.1 coordinate 1,749, forward strand.
ACAGAAAATTGACTCTGAATGCCACGCAAGCTGAATGTGACCGAGTTCATGACCTAGCGTGAAGCGACACCTCAGATCGCTTAGACCTGATTTCACCCAAACCTTGGGCCTGCCTTTCCCAAAAAGGGTCACCGCGTCACAGTCATATGGCCAAGGGGCATAAGAAACGTCCGCAAATTCAGAAAGAAGAGCGGAAATATCTACAGGGGGCTCAAGGGAGTATTTTGCAACAAGCGTAGAAGCCCTTACAGAAGAAGCTTCTAAACGCGCTTTTGCTTGATAAGCCAATCCAAAACGCCTTGTGCTTGATTTTCTTTGGCACGCGCAGCTAGAGCGTACTTGCGTTGCGCTTGCTCAAAAAGTTCAGCCTCAATAGGTTTTTCATGAGCTCGGGAGGATATTATATAGCGAAGAGACTCCGGCCGCTCAACCCAGAGTCGATACTCATCCCAGGTCATGCCGAGATAATCATGCAAATCCCGGTCATCATCCCCGTCATGCCAAGCGTCGATATAGAGGTCGATGTCTTCTAGGCCTGCGTGTCCACTGAGTGCAGCTTCTACGAAAGTTATTTCTTCGGCTCTATACATCGATTTTCCTCCCCTTCACCGCTGGCTTTATCAGAGTCCGGGAAACTGGGTGCATCACGCCGACGTGGCGTCCTCTTTTATTGTAGACTTCCACTTCGCCGCCATGTTCACCATCCCAGGTGAAAATGAATTTTCCATCTTCGCCAATCCAGCGCCGCTCCCCATACTTATAAGAATGATTCAATTCCAGAAGAAAGCAATTTTCTGGAATAGGAGTCCATACCATTAACTTATGGCATCTTCCATGTAGGGTAGCTGCACTGGTTTTTTCGGCATCATATCATGCCACTGACCGAAAGTCAGGACCCGTGGGCCAGCCACTGCCGAGTTTGGCTGTATGGGATCAAGGCGACGGCGCGAGCGCCGCCGCGACGACTCGCCGCCCGGCTCGGGCTGCGGGCTGCCGCCCGGTCCCTCGCCCGGTCGGCAGCCATACCTTCCCACTTCCAGGAGGCGCCCCGCGGGAGCGACTGAATCGGGCACTGTCTGGTGGTACCAAGGGGCTCGCGCCCCCTGGACCCCCCGAACCCGCACGGAACCTGGCGCGACACAGGGCGTGAAGGGGTAGGGGCCGACCGCGCCAGAACCCGCGCGGGACCTCAACCGCGGTTGCTCTCCACTGGGATTGAGCAGGCAGTGGCTACCTGTCATGCGGGAACGTCGCCGCCAGCCATTCACGGACGGCTTCCGGTGTGCTGTAACCCCGAGAGGCGAGAAGGTCTGCGATGTCCTTGCCACAGATGAGGACGACCGGGTGCTTGTCCTCCCGCACCTCTTTGTACGCCTGACGGTTGAAGTAGGACGTGGTGACGAAGACGCCGAACTGACGGTGCCGCAACCGAGAGATCAGCCGGGACGTGTCGCGCACCCCTACGCCGTTGCTTGGCGAGTAGCACTTGGCTTCCAACGCGAACTCGACCGCTACCCGGTCGGCCATCGGTCCCAGTTCGTACTCGCCCACCGCATCGCGCCCGCCGTCACGGCTGTGACGCGTCACCTCGGCCCGCCCGGTCGAGGGCGCCATCATGCGCCAGAGCTCCACAGCGCAGCCCTCGAAGGCATGCGAGTTGTCCTTGAAGTGGGAGACGATCTCAGCAACCAGCGCCGCTTTGCCCTTGCCGGGCTCCTGCTGCTCCTTGGTGCGGATCGTGGTGGTGGAAGGAGCCTGGAGTGGCGTGTACTGGCGGCCGGCCACCCACCGGCGCCATGGCTCCGGCGAGTTCGGTCCGGTGGAGCAGCCCTCCAGAATCTCGTCGATCCAGGCCCGGGTCACGACAGGAACGTCCAGGATTGTGAACACAGCCCGGTAGTTCTGGAAGCGTTGTCCTTGCGTGCTGCGCCAGATCGCCACGAGCTCCTCATCCGCGGGCAGGCCGGCGGCACCCGGAGCGGCCAGTCCGCGGAAGCGGACGTCACGTCCGCGGCCGGTGCTCTGGAGCAACATGAACGGAAAGACCCGCGACCGTTCCTCAGCGGAACCGTTGGCCCACGCGAAGGTGTCACGCAGCAGCACGTTGCCCCTGCGTGGAGTGTCATGGAGCTCGCTGCCAGGCTCCTTGTTGTCTCCGTAGTACGTGAAGAGCCCTGTCTGAGGGTCCAGCTCGTCGGGCCAGTCGGGATCCTTGCCCGAGCTGCAGAGCGCGCAGAGCCGGATGTCCTGCTTTGCCGGAGAACCTCTGTACCGGAAGCCGCCCGAGTTGCCCACGGGAAGCAGCTTCCCGATCGGATCATCGCCAGAGGTGCCTTTCGAGCCTCCCGCATAGACCGCGTCCAAGACGAGATCCTGGCCGGTGAGCGCATCGAAGGGGATGATTTTGTCCTGGGGCTGGGGCATGCACCGCAGACTACTGCTGACCGCGGACAGACCCTGTCTGCAAACGAACTACCACGCGTACACAGCGATCGCAGCGCACACCTTTGCTATCCGTGCATCAGTTCCGCGGTGCGCTGCCGTCAACAGCCCCATCGCACATTCATCGCACATGACTCCGAGAAACGGCCGGAAGCACTGAGAAGCCTCCGGAACATCAATGCAGGTCACTGAGCGTTTCGCTGGTTAGTGACCAGGTCGTCAGACCCCCTCGGACCAACGGGGCTTCATGGGTTCAAATCCCATACCCTCCGCCACACAACCGGGTCGCCGCAGGTCGGGGGCTCGCGCAAGACACGGCGAAGGCCGGTGGCCCCGCCCCGGTGCACCTGAGGTGCACATGGGCGGCAGGCCACCGGCCTTCCGTGCGTCCGGGAGCGAGGGTCCGGGGTCCGGGGGCGCTCACGCGGGAGACAGGCCGTGCGGGGACGAGCCCGTGAGAGGACAGCACACGTGGCGGCGGAAGCGAACGGCTCACGCAGCAGCCGAACGACCGACCTGACAGTAGGAGACCTCGTACAGGTCAGGGTCACAACCCATCAGTCCTGGGGGGTCACCGTTCAGATCATCGATCATGAACACATCGGCGCGTCCGTCGACGGGGTGGCCATCGGTTCCCCGTGGCCACGGGCCCAACCCGAGGACTACCCCGCCATCGGGACCGAGAGAAGCGCCGTCGTCATCCGGGTACGGAAAGACGATGCGCCACCGTGGGTCTACCTCTCCATGCTCCCCGCCGACGTTGCCCACCCCTCCGAGGAACTCGAATCCAAGGACAACGGTCTGGTGTGATCTGACTAGAGGACTCAGTCAAGGTCTGGCAGTACCAAGGGGCTCGCGCCCCCTTGACCCCCCGAACCCGCGCGGAACCTGGCGCAACACAGGACACGCGGGACCGGAACCGTGGTTGCTGCTCTCTGGGGGTGCCGGAGCGGCGTTCTCTCCCCCATCGGGGCATCCGAAGCGCCCCAGCTCCATCGCACATGGCTCCGGGAAGAGACCGGAAGCGCCGAGAAGCCCTCGGAACATCCGCGCAGGTCACAAGACGCTTCGACGGTTTGTCGACAGGTCACCAAGGCCCCTCGGTACAACGGGGCCTCGTGGGTTCAGACCCCTCACCCGCCCGCCACAAAACCGAACGTCCGCAGGTCAGCGAACCCGAGAAGCGCCCACGCCCCCAACCCCCGAGACACCGCAGGAAAAATGCCGTGGACAACCCGTCGGCCAACCGAGCATGCTGCCTCCCACACGAACCACCACGGCGCCGCTCCCGATCCTCGGAGAAGAGACTCATGGCTTTGGTACGCAAGGGCTCACGCCGCATCAGTGTGGACGACACGGCCTACCGCTGGCGTGTACGCCGTCGGGCCACCTACTCGCAGGGCCTGGGTGAGAGCCCCATGACCTTCGCGGCCGAACTCGCGGACGGCCCCGGGCGGGTGCTCGTCGTCGCGACGCGCCATCCGCGCCCGGACAACTGCTTCAGGCGCGGAGCCGCTGTCCCCGTCACCCCGGCCGTGGTCGCCTCCGCCATCCGGCAGGCCCGGGAGGAGGGGTGGAGCCCCTCCTCGCCGGGCTCACCCCACCACCTGACGCTCTGAGTCCGACCCGGGAGCCCCCTGCTGGAGCTTGGAGCCCACCCGGGCCGGAGCACTCCTCCTACCGGGCCGCGGCCCCGCCACGGTCCGCGCAGCGCCGACCGACCTACTCGTCCTCGTCGGCGTGCCGGGGGAGCACGACCACGGGGATCGTGGAGCGGTGCAGCACGCCCTGGCTGACCGAGCCCAGGAACATGCCGCGCACGGTGCCCCGGCCGCGCGAGCCCACCACGATGGCGTCGGCGCCGGCGGAGGCATCCAGGATGGCGCTCACCGGGCTGTTCTGGGTGCGCACGACACTGATCTCGACGTCGAGGTCCTCGCGCCGCTCGTCGATGACCTCGGCGAGCAGTTCCGCCACCATCTCCTCGGACTGCCTCTCGAACAGGTTCTCCTGCGGCTCGTACCCGGCGGCGGTCATCGCGACCGGGTCGTAGGGGTAGGGCACCTCCCAGCTGTGGACCACGACCAGTGCGGCGTCGCTCTCGGCCGCCAGGTCGACGGCCAGGCCGAGGGCGCGGTGCCCGTTCCTGGAGCCGTCGACACCGACCACGATCCTGTCCAGAGACGTGGACGCGGGCTTGCCCTCGTGGGAGGGCACCACCACGACCGGGCACGGGGCGTGGGCGGCCACGCGCACGCTGACCGATCCCACGAACATCGACTTGAACGTGCCCATCCCCCGGGTGCCGACCACGATCAGGTCGTGGGGGTGGCTCTGCCGGAGGAGGGCCGGCGGCGCGTCCTCCATCGCGGTCAGGAGCTCCGTCTCCACGCCCGGGTGCAGCTCACGGGCGTGCGCCTCGGCCTCACCCAGCATGCCGCTGGCCTGACCGTGGATCTCCGGTGTGGGGTCGAACCGCGCGGCGCCCCCGTGGGCGGACACGATCAGGGGCATCCCCAGCGCGTGCACGATCAGGAGTTGGGCGTTCCTGCGGACGGCCTCCGCCGCCGCCCACTCCAACGCCGCCCGGGAGTGGTCCGAACCGTCGATCCCCACGACGACCCGGCCCGGGCGCACCTCGTTGCTTGTCATAGCTCCCCCTCTAGCACTGCGACAGCACTGCGAACCATCTTCACCGAGTAGACCAGCGCCCTGCCGGAACGGCACAGGTCAAAGGTCGTCGCCCCGTCCGACCTACGGCCTCAGTCCGCCTCGCCGGAGTGCGGCGGCAGGACGGCGACCGGCACCCCGGAGCGGTGGATCACCCCCTGGCTGACGGATCCCATCACCAGCCCCCGGACCCCGCCGAGTCCGCGCGAGCCCACGACGAGCAGGTCGGCGTCGGCTGCGGCGTCCAGCAGGGCCTTCACCGGGGCGGCCCGCACGCGCACGGCTCTGATGTCCAGGTGCGCGGTCCGCTCGTCGACTTCCTCGGCGAGGAGGCCGGCGACCAGCTCCCCGGACCGGCGGTCGAAAACCCCTTCGTGGGGGGACTGCGCCTCGGCCGTGAGGGAGGCGGAGTCGGCGGCCAGCGGCATCTCCCAGCTGTTGACCACCACGACCTCGGAGCCGGTGAGCAGCGCCTCGCCCAGAGCGAAGCGCAGAGCGCGGCGCGACACGTCCGAGCCGTCCACCCCGACCACGAGGCGCCCCCTGTGCGGCGCGGGCTCCCCGGTGTCGGGGACGACCACCACCGGGCAGGGCGCGTGGGAGGAGGTGCGGACGCAGACCGACCCCGGGACGGCCGACCGGATCCAGCCGTGGCCGCGCGAACCCACCACGACGACGTCCTCGTGCCCGGCCTCGTCGAGCAGGGCGGTGCAGGCGTCCTGCGGGCGCAGGACGGTCGCCACGTCCACCTCGGGCCTGGTCCGGCGCACGTACTCCGCACTCGCGGTGAGCAGTCCGTGCGCCGTCTCCCTGACCTCCTCCGACAGGGACCGGTCGGCCACTGCGCCCAGGCCGAATGCCACCGGCAGGCCCATCCCGTGCACGATCCTCAACTGGACACCGCGCCTGGACGCCTCACCGGTCGCCCAGGCCAGGGCCGCACGGGACGCGCTCGAATCGTCCACCCCGACCACCACGGCGGGCGGGCGTTCCTGTGCTTTCATGCTGCACCATCCCCCTCCCCACCATTGTCAGGAAGCGGGTCCCGTAAACCGGAGAGGCGCCCTCCGTGCGTTGTGCCCGTTTCGGACCGGTCCCGTGTCACCTGCGCCAGGCGAACGCCTCCCCCACCGACGCCGCCAGCTGCAGGTAGGCGTCCCGCGTCCCCGGCGCGAGCTGTTCGAGGTCGACCTCCGCGCCCTCCTCCAGGTGGCCGTCCCAGGGGACCCGGACGACGTCGCGGCACCTGCCGGCGAAATGCTCCTCCAGCCGGTTGAGGTCGACGCTGCTCTTGCTGTTGGACCGCACCATCGACAGCACCACCACGGCGCCGCGCACGAGTGACCCGTGGCCGTGCGCCTCCAGCCAGTCGAGGGTGGCGCTGGCGCTGCGCGCCCCGTCCACGGACGCGGAGCTGACCAGGACCACCTGGTCGGCGAGCCCGAGCACCCCGCGCATCGCCGAGTGCAGCAGGCCGGTGCCGCAGTCGGTGAGGCAGATGGAGTAGAAGTGCTCGACCAGGCGCGCGACCTCGCGGTAGTCGCCGTCGCTGAACGCCTCGGAGACGGCGGGGTCGCGGTCGGAGGCGAGGATCTCCAGCCGGCTGGGTGACTGGGAGGTGAACCCGCGGATGTCGGCGTAGCGCGACACGAGGTGGCGTTCGTTGAGCAGGTCGCGGATGGTCGCCGCGGTCTCCAACCGCACCTTGTCCGACAGTGTGCCCCGGTCGGGGTTGGCGTCCACGGCGAGGACCCGGTCGCCGCGCAGCGACGCCAGGGTCGCGCCCAGCGCGACCGTCGTGGTGGTCTTGCCGACCCCGCCCTTGAGGCTGAGCACCGCCACTCGGTGGTGTCCGGTCGCGACGGGTGTGCAGGCGCGGGCCACCAGTTCGCGTTGGCGCAGGACCTTGGCGGACTCCCCGGGGTTGACGAGGCCGAGGGTGGCGGAGTGCACGGCGCGGCGCCAGCCGCCGCTCGGCCCCTGCCGGCGGTTGCGCACGAGCGTGGCCGCGTTGAGGGCGTCGGCGGTCTCGCCGTCCCGGTCGGGGCGCCGCTGGGGCGGCTGCCCGGACGGCGGGGTCGGCACCGGTGCCAGACCGGCGCGCGGTCCGGTGAGCGTGGGCGGGGGCTCGGGGTTGCGGGGCTGCAGCGGTTCGGTCCGGCGCGGTCCGGAGTCGGACGGGCCCGGACCGGGGCGGAGGAAGCCGGTGCGTTCGTCGTCCGCCCAGGGGCCCGGCGCCGTTGCGGGGCCGGGTTCGGGAGCCGGGGGCGGCACCGGTCCCATGCCGTGGACGGGGCCGGACCCGTTCGGTGCCGTCCACGTGCCCGGTTCGGGTTCCGCGGCCGGGCCGGAACCGGGTTCCGGGCTGTCCGGCCCGTGCGCCTCGGAGGGGGCTCCCCGGTCGGTGTCCAGGGGCGGGAGCTGCTCGGGCTCGGGGACGTCGGAGTCGCTGCGCAGTCTGCGCGGCGCGAGTGGGTCCGGTCCGCCTCCACCGGGACGGGTGGGGCGTTGGAGGCGCTGGGGCCGTTGGGGGCGCTGCGGCCTCCGGGCCGAACCGGGCATCGACCGGTCCGTGCCGCCCTGGTCCTCCTCCTCTGGTGCCGGGGTGCCGTCGGCACCCGGGGAGTTCTCGGGGCGCTCCGGCTCACCGGCCTCGGCGGGGGAGCCGGGGTCGTCCTCCTCGTCCGGCGGCGGCGCCTGGTAGCCGGTTCCCGGTACGGGGGGAGGTGTGTCCTCGGGTAGCCGCGCGTACGGCGGCGGGGGCGGTGCGGCCCCCTCGAACCCGCCGAACCACTGTTCCCTGGGGGTCGGGGCGGGCGCGGAGGGCTCCCTCGCGGGGTCGGACGGCTCCGGCGCGGCTGCGGCGACCGGTTCGGCGGTGCCCCCCGCGTCTTCGTCCCCGCTCTCCCAGAGCGACTCGGTGCGCTCCTCTGCCTCCGGCCCCGTGCCCGCCTCTGAGGTACGACCCGACCCATGTTGTTCCTGGTGTGCCACCGGAGTTCTCCTGCTTCAAGGGGGTGTGCTGTGGAGGAAGGGATGCCCCACAGGGGAAGAGGCGGGATCCGCTTCCCGGTGTCACTCTTACCCGCTCCACCCCGGAGAAGCATCCTTCGGGCCCGGTGGACAGGGCAATCCGTAACACCTTCCCTGAACCTCCCCGGGTACTGTCTGGCTCATGCACGCGATCCGTATCACCGAACCGGGAGGACCCGAGGTCCTCGCCTGGTCAGAGGTTCCCGACCCCGTCGCCGGAGAGGGGGAGGTGCTGGTGGACGTGGCCGCCGGAGCGGTCAACCGCGCCGACGTCGCGCAGCGGCAGGGCACCTATCCGCCTCCGCCCGGCGCCTCCGAGTACCCGGGCCTGGAGTGTTCGGGCACCGTGGCCGCGCTCGGCCCCGGCACCGAGGACGCCGGGTGGTCCGTGGGCGACCCCGTGTGCGCCCTCCTGTCCGGGGGCGGCTACGCCGAGAAGGTGGCGGTCCCCGTGGGTCAGCTGCTCCCGGTGCCCGAGGGGGTGAGCCTGGTCGAGGCCGCCGCCCTGCCCGAGGTGGCCGCCACCGTGTGGTCCAACCTGGTGATGGTCGGCGACCTGCGTGCGGGGGAGACCGTCCTGGTCCACGGCGGCGGCAGCGGCATCGGCACCTTCGCCATCCAGTTCGCCCGCGCCCTGGGCGCCCGGGTGGCAGTCACGGCGGGCAGTGAGGAGAAGCTGGCCCGCTGCCGCGAACTGGGGGCGGAGATCACCGTCAACTACCGCACGGAGGACTTCGCCGCGCGCATGCGCGAGGAGGGCGGTGCCGACCTCATCCTCGACATCATGGGCGGCTCCTACCTCGACGCGAACCTGCGTTCGCTGGCCACTAACGGCCGCATCACGATGATCGCGCTGATGGGAGGCCGCCGCACCGAGGTCGACCTGGGGCGTATGCTCGCAAAACGGCTCTCTGTACACGCGACGACGCTCCGTTCCCGTCCCCTGGACGAGAAGGCGGCCATCGTGGCGGGAGTACTGGAGCAGGTCTGGCCGTTGGTACAACGAGGAGCCATCCGGCCCGTCGTGGACCGCTCGATACCGATGCGGAACGCGGCGGAGGCGCACCGCGTCATGGAATCGAGCGCGCACACCGGAAAGATCCTTCTCACCCGTTGACGGCGTGCCGGTACATCCACGTAAGGGGACTGATGAGCAGCGCAGACGACCAGAAGGACCAGCCCCAGGTACTGGTCATGGGGGCCGAGTCCCACGACGGGGCCCACGAGGACGACGGTGAGGAGCCCCGCTCCCTCGCCGACATGGTGGAGCAGCCCGCCAAGGTGATGCGGATCGGCAGCATGATCCGGCAGCTCCTGGACGAGGTGAAGGCCGCCCCGCTGGACGAGGCGAGCCGCACCCGCCTCAAGGAGATCCACACCTCGTCGATCAAGGAGCTTGAGGACGGCCTCGCGCCGGAGCTCATCGACGAGCTGGACCGGCTGACCCTGCCGTTCGCGGACGGGGCGGCGCCCAGCGACGCGGAGCTGCGCATCGCGCAGGCGCAGCTGGTGGGCTGGCTGGAGGGCCTGTTCCACGGCATCCAGACGACGCTGTTCGCCCAGCAGATGGCGGCCCGCGCCCAGCTGGAGAACATGCGCAAGGCGCTGCCGCCCGGTCTCTCCGGCCTCCAGGCACAGGACGGCGGCCCCGTGGGCGGTGACGAGCAGCACGTCTCCGGCCCGTACCTGTAGACCGGTTCCCACCTCATACGAGGAGCCCCCGCCTTCCGGGGGCTCCTCGCGTTCGCGGGCGCTACTTCGTCTTGACCGGTTCGATGACGTCGCGGCCCAGGAAGGGGCGCAGCGCCTCGGGGACGACCACGGAACCGTCCTCCCGCTGGTGGTTCTCCAGGATGGCGACGATCCACCGGGTGGTGGCCAGCGTCCCGTTCAGGGTGGCGGCGAAGCGGGGCTTGCCGTCCTCGCCCCGGAACCGCACGTTGAGGCGGCGCGTCTGGAAGTCGGTGCAGTTCGAGGTGGAGGTCAGCTCGCGGTAGGTCTCCTGGGTGGGGACCCACGCCTCGCAGTCGTACTTGCGGGCGGCACTGGTGCCCAGGTCGCCCCCGGCGATGTCCACCACGCGGTAGGGCAGCTCCAGCTTGTCGAGCATCTCCCGCTCCCAGGCCAGGAGCCGCTTGTGCTCCTCGTGCGCCTGGTCCGGGTGGGTGTAGACGAACATCTCCACCTTGTTGAACTGGTGGACCCGGATGACGCCCCGGGTGTCCTTGCCGTAGGAGCCCGCCTCCCGGCGGAAGCACGGTGACCACCCCACGTACCGGTTGGGCAGGGAGTCGGCGGGGAGGATCTCCCCGGCGTGGTACCCGGCCAGCGGCACCTCGGAGGTGCCCACGAGGTACAGGTCGTCGGCGGCCAGCCGGTACACCTCGTCGGCGTGCTCGCCGAGGAACCCGGTGCCCTCCATCGTCTCGGGCTTGACCAGGACCGGCGGGATCATCGCGGTGAAACCGGCGGCGACGGCCTGGTTCATCGCCATGTTGAGCAGCGCCAGCTCCAGCTGGGCGCCCACACCGGTGAGGAAGTAGAAACGGGAGCCCGACACCTTGGCGCCGCGCTCCATGTCGATGGCGCCGAGCATCTCGCCCAGCTCCAGGTGGTCGCGCGGGGTGAAGTCGAACTCGCGGGGGGCTCCGACGGTCTCCAGGACCCGGAAGTCGTCCACACCGCCCTCGGGCGCGCCCTCCTCCACGATGTTGGGCACGCGGGCGAGGACGGCGGCCAGCTCCTCGGCGAGGCGACCGGCCTCGGCCTCGGCCTCCTTGACCTCGGCTGCCAGCGCCTTGGCCTTGGTCAGGAGTTCCTCCCGGTCCTCCGGAGAGGCCTTGGAGACGGACTTGCCCACACTCTTCTGCTCGGCGCGCAGCGTCTCGAACCGGGTCAGCGCGGAGCGGCGGCCGGAGTCGAGGTCGAGCAGCCGGTCCGCGACGGAGGGGTCCTCCCCGCGGGCCCGCTGCGAGGCACGGAGTCGTTCGGGGTCTTCTCGAAGAGCGCGAAGGTCGATCACGTCTTGCAGGTTACCGCCCGGGCTCCGCGCTGGACACATCTTTGCCCCGGGACCGCGTCATGAACGCACAGTGACGGCGTACTCACCCACACAAGGAGAACGACCATGGGGAGTCCGCCGTGAAACCGCTGAACGAGATGACCACCGAGGAACTCACCGCCGCACTGGAGGCGCTGGACAGCGCGCGCCCCCGTGACACGGCGCTGCGACTGGCCCTGTACCTGGAGTTGCGCCGCGCGGCGACGGAGAACTGGGTGTTCGAGGGCCACCACCTGCTGGGCGACGGCCGGGGCGAGGCGGGCCCGCCGACCGGCGGGTGCTAGCACCGACCTGGAGGTCCGCGGTTCCGCCCCTCCCGGTCTCGAACCCGGATGCCGCAGGCGTCAGTCGACGTGCCCGGCGCGGACACGCGCCAGCCACTGCTCCGCCTCCGCGAAGTCGGCGTCGGTGGCCGGGCGGGGCCGGAGCGGGGGGTCGGACGCGATGGCCTGCCCTCCCCGCGGGTAGCTGCCGAGGAAGCGCACGTCCCGGCAGGCCCGCCGGAGGCCCATGAGTGCCTCACCGACCCGGGCCTCGGACACGTGTCCCTCGGCGTCGATGCAGAAGCAGTAGCTGCCGAGCTTGTCGCCCGTGGGGCGCGACTCCAGCCTGGTGAGGTTGACCCCGCGCACGGCGAACTGGCTGAGCACCTCGATCAGGGCCCCGGGGTGGTCGTCGGCGATGAAGGCGACCAGGGATGTCCGGTCCGCACCGGTGGGCGCGGACACCGCACCGGGCCTGGACAGGTAGATGAACCGGGTGGCGGCGTCGGACCGGTCGCCGACCCCGACGGCCAGCGCGTGCAGCCCGTACCGCTCGCCGGCGATCACCGCGCAGATCGCCGCGTCGTAGGGCGCTCCGGGTTCCGACACCGCGCGCGCCGCGGCGGCCGTGGAGGAGACGGTGTGCGTGTCCGCGTCGGGCAGGCGCCGGGCCAGCCAGCCGCGGCACTGGGCGAGGGCGTGGGGGTGGGTGGCCACCCGCTTGACGTCCTCGATGACCGTGCCGGGCCGGGCGAACAGCGCGAACTCGACGGGGACCGCCGTCTCGCCGGTGATGAGGAGCGGTTCCCCGTTGACGAGTTCGGCGATGGTGGCGGTGACGCCGCCCTCCACCGAGTTCTCCAGCGGGACGACGCCGCCGTCCACCGTGCCGGATCGGACCGCGTCGAAGACCGCGGCGACGCCGTCGCACGGGACGCGCGCCTCGTCGGGCGCGTCGGGTCGCAGGGCGCGCAGCGCGGCCTCGGTGAACGTGCCCTCGGGGCCGAGGTAGGCGTAACGGTTGGGCATGGTGCCAGGCTATACGGACCGGTGGGCCGCGGGTGGGCGAGTCGGGACACGCTCCGCCGGACGGGCGGTGGGGTCACCCCCGCACGGAGGTGTCCTCACCCGCGGCGTCCTTCGGGCTCTCGACCGTGACCCGCGCGGGCGCGACCGGCGGCCCGGGCTCCGAAGCCCGGTCCACCTCGTCCTCCGCGGAGGCGTCGTGGTCGGTGTCCTCCCCGTCCGGCCCCTCGTCACCGGCCCGGTCCTGCGGTGGCTCGCCCGCCTCGTCCTCGTCCTCGGCCTCCTCGGTGCTCTCCAGCACCGTGACCATGGACTCCGGATCGGTGCCCGACCCGCTCCGCTCGGAGCCTGTCACCGTGGCGGTGGCCGGCGGGGTCTCGACCGGGTCGACCGGGACGGCGGGCGCGGGCACGACGGTGCCGACCCCGTTGCCCAGCCGGGCCGTCCGGACGACCCGGTACTCCTCGGGGCTGAGCAGGATGTCGCCCTCGCCGCGCACGACGGCCTTGGCGTAGGTACGGGACTCGGTGCGGCCGTTGATGGAGGTGAGCACCACCCCGTCACCGTCGCTGTTGAGCAGTGCCAGGGAGAAGGAGCGGGCACCCGACATCTCCTCCAGGGCGTCGTAGTGCAGTACGGCCACGTCGCGGACGGCGAACGGGTCGACGCCCGAGGCGCCCACCGCCGCTGTCCGATTGGCCAGGACCTGGGATTCGTCGCCGATCGCGCGGGCCCTGATCAGGGCGTACCTGCCGAGGGCGAGGCCGCCCAGACCGGCGACCAGACCCAGCGAGGCGATGATCGTAGTGAACACAGCGCGAGCGTATCGCTACGCATCGCACCTATGGTGCTACTCCTGGCGATTTCGTCGAGCCCTGTAACCGAGTTTTCGCGACATTTGCCGTCCCGTGAAGGTCAGGGGCCCCAGGGTCCGGAGCCACCGCCGCTGGACCGCCGGCCGGACCTGCCTGGCCACCAGCGCCCTCACCACGTCCGTGAACTGGTGCGCGCGGTGCAGCTGCGCCCTCAGGTCGGTGCCCGTGGCCCGGTGCTCCAACGGCACCTCCACCTCCTCGACGCGGAACCCCGCCCGCAGCACGTCGATGGTGAGGCCGGTCTCCACCCCGAAACCCGGCGCCAGCGGCCTGGCCGCCTCGAAAGCGGCGCGCGTCAGGCAGCGCTGACCGTTGAGCGGCTGCTCCGGCTCCCAGCCCGTGGCCCTGCTGACCCCGCTCCGCGCGAGGCGCACCACGAAGCCGTGGCCGCCCAGGCGCATCCGGGTGGCGGGGAAGAGTGCGATGGTCATGTCCGCCTTGCCCTCGCTGACCGGCTCGACCAGCGGGGCGGCCCCCGCCGCCGTACCCTCCAGGTCCGCGTCGAGGAACAGCAGGTGCCTGGGCGGTCGGGACGTACCGGTGTCCGCCTCGTGCTTCTCGATGAGCCGGACGCCCTCGGCGCCCGTCTCCATGGCCGCTCCCTTGCCCCGGTTGCGGCTGTGCTTGAACACGCGCGCCCCGGCGCGGAGGGCGACGTCCGCCGTCGCGTCCGCCGAACCGTCGTCGACCACGACGACCAGGTCGACACAGGGCAGGTCACGGGCGGCCCGCACGGTCCTGCCGACCCGTTCGGCCTCGTCCTTGGCGGCGATCACCACGGCGACACCGGTTCCCTCCGGGCCGCCGGCCTCCTCCTCGCGCACCTCGCCCCGTCTACTGGGCGGTGCCGGTCCCCGCGGCCACCGGCAACGCGTCGAGGCCGGCGTGGATGACGAACACCTCGTCCAGGCCGGTGACCTTCAGGACCTTCATGACCGCCGGTTTGGGCGCCACGAGCTCCAGATCACCACCCTTGTCACGGGAACGCTTCATCGCGGAGAGCAGCACGCTGATACCGGTCGAGTCGCAAAAATCCGTCCGTGACATGTCGATGACCAGCCGCCGCGCCCCGTCCTCCAGGGCCCCGACGAGCTCGCTGCGCAACTGGGGTGCCGTGTACAGGTCGATCTCACCGCCTACGGTTACCACCGCGACGTCTTCTTGAGATCGGCTTGATATCTTCAACTCCACGGACGTGACTGTAGCGTTCCGGCCACAGCCCGGCCACTTCGGTGACGGTGTGTTGACGGTGTTTCGCTACATCGGTCACGTTCCTCCGGGTGGCCTCGCCCGCCCCCGGCAGACCCCCTCAGAGCAGCGCGCTCCGGGCGCGCTCGTCGTCGCGCAGGTGCAGTCGCAGCTCGACGACGCCGACGGCGCTCCGTTCCACGAGCTGTTCGACGGCGCTGCGTCCGTGGTCCGCGTCCGCCCCGCACTCCGTGCGGTGGGCGTCGTCGGGGGAGATCTCCAGGAGGGCCCACACCGTGGTGGTCGTCGCGTCCATCTCCGTGCCCCAGCGACCCGACAGGGTCTGGACGATACTCAGGCCCCGACCGCCCAGCCCCGACACCGAGGGCCGCGCCACCCGGGGCATCGTGCTGGACCCGCCGTCGCGCACCGCGATCTCCACCCACCCTCCGGACCGGGAGCCGCGGTCCACCTCGATGCGCCAGGACACACCGACGGAGTTGTCGGGGTTGGCGGGGGTGGGGAGGGGGCTGGCGTGGCGGAGGGCGTTGCTGACGAGTTCGCTCAGGACGAGGGTGGCGTCGTCGACACGGTCCTCGCAGATCTCCATCGCGTGCAGGTCCTCGCACAGTCGCTGCCGGGCTCCCGCGACGCTCGCGGGGCCGTAGGGAAGCACGACGCTCCGCTCGACCTTCTGCGGACGGGCCCCGGAATCGACTGGGATGCTGTCTCCTGACACGTTTCGTCCCTGCGCGTTCGTGCTCTCTCGTGCGGACCGGAACCCGCCCGATGTGTGACGGCGAATTCCACCAGGGATGGAAATGCCCCGATCACCTCGCACGGAAACCCGCGCCTGTCCGAATCACGGGGCGCGGCTCGCGCGTCGCCGCCCGGATCGCTGACGTGACAGGGCTTCGGAGGTTTGAGAGGTTTTTGTCGATTCGTGGGACGAAGGTTGCTGATGGGACGCGTCTGATACGGGCACTGTGCCGAAGAGGCCCGTGTACAGCGCCGCCGCGCCCGGCGGCTCCACCGCCCCGGAGTCCTCGTCCAGTTCGGGGCCCGGGTCCTCTCCCCGGTGCACCGGCACCGTGAAGCGCATCCGGGTCCCCCGCTCCAACCGGTGGGCGGTCACGTCCCCGCCCTGGTCACGGGCCAACTGCCGGACGATGTACAGGCCCAGCCCCAGACCGCCGAAACCGGTCTCCCCGTCGCCGCGCACCCCGGCCTGCACGAAGCGGTCGAAGATCCGCTCCTCGTCGCCGGGACGCAGCCCCACGCCCTCGTCGTCCACCGTGACCGCGACGGTCTCGGCCTCCGCGCGGGCGCTGACGTACACGTGACCGCCCCCGGGCGAGAACTTGAGGGCGTTGTCCAGCAACTGGTCCATGATCATGCTCGTGGCCAGGCTGTCCCCCGCGGTCGGGGGAAGTGCGTCCGGTCCGTCCAGCGACACCTCGTGCCGGTCCGAGAGCGGCCGGAAGGCGCTGACCGCCTGGCGCAGCACGTCGAGCAGGTCGAACCTGTCCCGGCTGACCCGGATCTCCCCGCGCGAGACGTCCGAACCCAGCTGGAGCCGGTCCACCAGGCTCACCAGGGCCGAGGACCGGTCCGCGATGGTGCCGACCGCCTCGTACTGCGAGTCGGGCGTGAGCCGTGCCCACTTGCGCATGAGGGTGGTCGCGTACCCGTGGATCACCGTGATGGGGGTGCGCAGCTCGTGGCCACTGGTGGCCAGGAAGTCCTCGCGTTCCTCCTCCAGGGCCTTCTGCGCGGTGATGTCGCGAAAGTCCACCACCCACTCGTGGGTGCGCGGGATCCTCGCCATGAGGATCTCCAGCCAGCGGCCGTCCTTGAGCTTGTGCTTGACGGGCTGGCCGTGGCAGGCCGGCAGGGGGAACGGCGGGTGCCGTCCCTCGACCGCGTCCACCGTGTAGCCGGTGAGCTCCACCGCCGAACGGTTCCACTTGCGCACCCGGCCGCCGAAGTCCAGCACCGCGATCCCGTCGGCACTGGAGTCGGCCACGGCCTGCTCGTGGACGCGCTGGAGGTTGAGCTCCTCGTAGGCCAGGGCGTTGCCGATCGCCACCCCCGCGTGCGCGGCGAGCAGTTCGAGCAGTTCCAGCTCGACGTGCCCCACCTTGCGCTGGCTGTAGAGCGCGTACAGGGCGCCGTACGGGCGGCCGTGCACGTTGGACACGCACAGGGCGATGGTGTGCAGCCCCGGCAGGTCGGCCCAGACCAGGTCCTGGAGGCCGCGGGTGTCCTCGTTGGCCAGCAGGACGGACTTGCCGCTGCGCAGCAGCTCCCCGAACAGGCTGTCCTCCAGCGGGGCGGTGAACCCCTGGAGCTCGTCGGACAGCTCCGAGAGGCTCACCAGCTCCACGCGGTCCTCGTTGAGGAGGACGAACCCTCCCGCGTCCGCCCCCGTCAGCTCGGTGATGCCCCGGGAGATGCGGTCGAGAACGGACTTGAGGCTGAGGTCGGCGTTGATGTCCACGACCACGTCGGTGAGCCGACGCACCAGCCGGGCGCGCTCCATGGCCGAGCGCTGCGCCTGCACGTCGTTGTCGGAGGGGTAGAGGTTGAGCACCCACCCGACGAACCGGCCGTCTCCGGCGGACACCCGGTTGGCGCCGATCCGGACGTCGATGAGCGTGCCGTCCCTGCTCACCCTGCGCGTGTACAACGACAGGGGGCTTCCCGAGCGCACCTGTTCGAGCACCGCGCCGTGCTCGCCCTTCAGCTCCGCGGGGACGATCGGCAGGTCGCCGCCGAGCACCTCGTCCGCACACCAGCCGAACATGCGTTCGGCGGCAGCATTCCACACGGTGACCCGGAGCTCGCTGTCGAGACCGACCACCGCGTCCGCTGACGAGGCCAGCACGGCTTCGGCGCTGAGGGGCGCGCGCTCGGAACTCACGACGTCATAGTGCCACCCGAAAGCCACCGAGTGGCAGGGCTTTGCACAATCCGATCAAATTCCGCCCCGAAAGTGCTTCAGAGGACCCTGGGCTCCTCTCCGGAGCCCGCCGCCATGGGGCGACCCGCGTGCTCCCAGGCCTGCATACCGCCGGAGACGTTGACCGAGTCCCAGCCGGACCGGTTGAGCGCCGCGACGGCCTGGGCGGAGCGCCCGCCCACGCGGCAGACCACGTACACCTTCCTGTCCTGGGGCACCTCGCCCGCCCGCTCCCCCAGTTCCCCGAGCGGGATGTGGACCGCCTCGGGGGCGTGGCCCGCGTTCCACTCGTCGCCCTCCCGGACGTCGAGCAGGTAGGCGCCCTCGGGCACCTCGGTGACGTTGGTCTCCGGAACACCGTTTCCGAACAATGTGACCCCCTGTGTCGTGGTGATGCGAAAAATGTAAGAACCCCGGGAACCCGGCGCGGACGCCCCACGTCCAAGCGGTATGTCACTGCACACCCTCGCGACGGCTCTGCCGGCCCGCCTCGCCGCTCTCGCAGCCCTTGGCCTGCTTATCACGGCCTGCGGCAACGAACCCGCCGAGGTGAACGCTCCGGCACCCGAGTCCGACCAGTCCACCGACCCCTCCTCCCCCGACGAGTCAGCTCCCGACACCGATGAAGAAGGCCAGGGTGACGACGGTTCGGCCGACGGGGACGCCGGCGTCGAACTGACGATCGAGCGCGCCCTGGACGACGACGAGTCCCTGTCCCCCGAGGCCGGCTACGAGGAGGGGACCTGGACCCTCACGTGCGCGCCGGCGGGCGGCGACCACCCCGACCCCGAGGCGGCGTGCGCCCAGATCGAGGAGGTCGGCGCGGAGCCGTTCGTCCTCGACACCGACGACATGATGTGCACGATGATCATGGGAGGCCCCGAGGTCGTCCACGTCACCGGGCACGTCGAGGACACCGAGATCGACACCGAGTTCAACAAGGTCGGCGGTTGCGAGGTCGACCGCTTCGAGTCCGTGGAGACGGTGCTCAACCCCTGACCTGGACCGCGGCGAGGGGGGGGCCCGCCCGGGGGCCCCCCGCCCCCCACCCCCCCCACCCCCCCCCGCCCACCCCCCGGGGGCGCGCGGGAAAGGGGTGGAACACAA
>NZ_JBHXQY010000116.1:0-20344 GCF_042716955.1 Nocardiopsis sp. NPDC058631
CGTCTTGCGAGAGATTGCCTGGAGGCCGCTCGCGGCGATCGGCGCAAGCGCCGAATCAACCGAAAGCATCCACGGAACACGCCCTAGGACGCGGGGGTCGGCTCGGAGTCGTCCACATGCAGGTCGACGCCCTGCGGCTCCTTGACCATCGAGACGGCGACGAACGAGATGGCGCAGGCCACCACGATGTAGACGCCGATGGTCCACGAGGCGTCGAACCTGGTCAGCAGCAGCTCGGCGATCATCGGTGCGAACGCACCGCCGAGGATCGCGCCGAGCGCGTAGCCGATCGACACTCCCGAGTAGCGGATCTCGGCGGGGAACATCTCCGCGTACAGCGCCGACTGGGGCCCGTAGCTGAGGCCCATGCCGAGGGTGAACACGAAGACCGCGACGAAGTACATCAGGATGCTGCCGGTGTCGATCATGAACCACATCGGCACCGCCCAGGCGGCCAGCATCGCGTAGCCGATCTGGAAGGTGCGCACCCGGCCGATGCGGTCGCACAGCCAGCCGCCGTACAGGGTGGAGATCAGCCAGCCGAACGAGGCGAGCGTGGTCGCGAGCAGCACCGGGCCGCGTTCCATGCCCAGGCCGAACTCCTCCACGGGGCGGGACGCGTAGGTCGCGAGGAACGCGATCACGAGGTATCCGGCCGCGTTGTTGGCGAGGAAGATCAGCGCGGAGAGGACGACCTCCCTGGTGTTGCTGCGGAACAGCTGGCGCAGCGGCGCGGAGGCCTTGGCGCGGCGGTCCTGCATCAGCTTGAAGACCGGGGACTCCTCCACGGACTTGCGGATGAGGTGGCCGACGATGATCAGCACGAAGGACAGCAGGAACGGGATGCGCCAGCCCCAGGCCAGGAACTCTTCCTGACCGATGACCATGGTGATCGCCCAGACGACGAAGGTCGCCAGGATCATGCCGCAGGGAACGCCGATCTGCGGGTAGGCGCCGAAGTAGCCGCGCTTCTCGACCGGCGCGTGCTCCACCGACATCAGTGCGGCGCCTCCCCACTCGCCGCCCGCGGAGAAGCCCTGGAGGATGCGCAGGAGGATCAGGAGGATGGGCGCCGCCACGCCGATCTGGGCGTAGGTGGGCAGCGCGCCGATCAGGAAGGTGGCCATCCCCATCATGACGAGGGTGGCGACGAGCACCTGCTTGCGGCCGAACCTGTCGCCGAGGGCTCCGGCGACGATCGCGCCCAGCGGCCGGAAGAGGAACGAGATGCCGATGGTGGCGAACGACAGGACCTGGGCCACCGCCTGGTTGGCCTCGGACAGCGGCGCGAGGAACAACGGCGCGAGCACCAGGCCGGCGGCCTGCGCGTAGATGAAGAAGTCGTACCACTCGATGGTCGTGCCGACCATGGTGCCCGCGAGGACACGGCGCCGTTCCCTGGTCTCGACGGCGTTGGCCGGCCCGGGGGCCGCGGGGTCGGAAAGTGCCATTGCTGCTCCGTAGGTTCTCTGCCGACCGGGGGTCGGATTCTGCTGAGGGGCCCTGCCCCCGGTGGCCGGGGAGGACGGTCACCGGTTCGGGGCGCGGTCTCGGACACCTGTCCCGTCCTCCGCGGTCACCTCGGAGGACGCGAGCACCCGAACAGATGATGCGCCCCAGAACACCATGCCATGTGACTCAGGGCACTTTTGACAACGGGTCCCCTTTATCGCAGATGAGAGGCCATCTACTGACCGAACGGTCGGTGAGGGTTCCGGTACGGAGCGGACACCGGCACCGGTCTCCCACGACTGCCGCCCATGTCGGAGGGGGCCCACCGGTTCTTCCGATGGGCCCCCTCCGACATGGGCGGCGGTGTGCGCCGTCTTTCGCGTGCGCCCGGACCCCGCGCGTGGTTCAGACCCCGGCGAGGCCGAACTCGGCGTCCAGGGCCGCCAGCTCCTCCTCGAACCGGGCGCGCAGGGCGGCCTTGCGGTCCGCGGGGAGCCAGGACGCCTCCACCCCGCCGAGAGCCATGGCGCGGAGCTGGTCGGCGGTGGCCCCGATGTCCTCGGACAGGATGCGGTACTCCGCGGCGAGGCTCGTCGGGAACATCCCCGGGTCGTCGGAGCACGGAATGACGTTCAGGCCCTCGCCGAGCATGGCGCTGATCGAGGCGCGCCGCCACGGCCGCCACGACCGGCGCGAGGTGGTGGAGGCGACGGTGAACGCGACCCCCTGCTCGCGGAGCCGCTCCACGACGGCGTCGTCCTCCAGGACGTAGTACCCGTGGTCGATGCGGTCGCAGCCGAGGAGGTCGAGGCAGGTGATGGTGTTGACGGCGGTGGGCGCGTGCTCGGAGGAGTGGGCGGTGCGCCCCAGCCCCGCGCGGCCCGCGAGGGCGTAGGCCTCGGCGAAGCGCTCGGGCGGGCCCGCGGTCTCCAGGTTGTCGAGCCCGATCCCCGCGACGTACTCGTGCGGGTGGTCGACCACCTGCTGGACCAGGGCCAGGGCGTCCTCGCCGCTGCGGCTCCGGTCGATGCCCTGGATCAGGAAACCGCTCATGCCGAAGTCGCGCTCGGCCATGCGGATGCCCTCCGCGTAGGCCTCGACGCGGCCCGAGTAGCCGAGCCCGGCCAGGTGCGCGGGCGGCGCGTCGAAGAAGAGCTCCAGGTGGCGGGTGGAGCTGAGGCGGTGCGCGCTCTCGAAGGCCTCGTAGACGATGCGGGTCAGGTCGTCCGCGTCGCGCAGCACCTCCGTGACCCAGCGCGAGACCTGGAAGAGCGAGTAGGACACCTCCGGCTCGTCGGGCGACCTGTGCTGGGGGACGGGGACGCGCGTGTTCCGGTACAGGTCGGGGTCGGGCGGCAGTGAGTTGATGTCGGCGTAGATGCGCTCGGGCTCCGCCGGCAGGTCGAGCCCCTCCCTCCGGGCCAGTTCGGCGAAGGTCGACGCGCGAACGGTCCCGATCAGGTGGCAGTGCAGGTCCGCCTTGGGCATCCTGGCGACGTAGTCGGCGGGAAGGCTGTGCGGGGTGTTCATGGGCTCCCGGTCTGGTTGGGAAACGGGTGGTTCGGGATCGGTCCCGCGGCGCACGAGGCGCCGCGGGACCGCGCTCTCAGCCCGCGGTGACCTCTCGGGCGAAGCGCTCCACCCACTCGCCGCGCGTGGGGACGAGCTCGGCGGGGTCGAGGGTCGCGTATCCCGCGGCGATGGGGTCGTCGGCGACGTCGCCGCCGACGTCGGTGATCGTGGAGGGCACGGTGGCCTCGGGGTGGACCGGCAGGTCCCCGACCAGCTCCGCGGACGCGGTCTGGACCTCGGAGGAGAGCAGGTGGTCGATGAAGGCGTGCGCCTCCTCCGTGTGGGCGGCGCCGACGGGGATCATCGCCCGGTTGGTGGCCATGTAGGACCCGCTGGCGGGCGGGGTCCAGGCGACCGGCTCACCGGCGGCGACCATCTCGGTCGCGAAGCCGCTCAGCGCGTCGGCCGCCACGATCTCGCCCTGGGCGAGGAGGTTGGTGACCTCCGTCGTCGACGTGTAGAACTGGAGCACGCCGGGGGCCCAGCCGCCCAGCGTGTCGAGCGCGGTGTCGATGTCGTAGGGGCCCTCGCCGTAGGTCTCGGCCACCCCGGAGACCATCAGCTGGCCCGCGGTGACGGAGATGTCGGGCAGGGCCACCCGCCCCGCGTGGGCGTCCGAGCCGTAGAGCGACCAGTCGGCTGCCTCGTCGGCCCCCAACTCGTCCGTGTTGTAGAGCGTGCCGTTGAGCTGGTAGCTGTACGCGGGGCCCGAGTAGCCCTCCTCGACCGCGAAGTCCGCGATCTCCGCGAGGTGGGGGACCTGGTCCGCGTCCACCTCCTGGAAGAGGCCGCTCTCCTGGCCGAGTGCCGCGTAGTAGTCGGAGATGAGCACGACGTCGGACCCGCCCCCGCCCTCCAGGTCGAGCTTGGAGAGGCGGTCGGAGTTGGAGCCCGTGTCGAGGACGACCTCGATCCCGGTCTCCTCCGTGAACGGGTCGACGACGGCCTCCTGGAACTCCTCGACCCCGAAGGGGAAGGTGCTCACCACGAGGGCGTCCCCGCTCTCGTCGTCCGAGGAGGAGCAACCGGTGAGGACGATCGCGGCCGCGACGCCAGCGGTCAGGATCGGGCCTGGGCGGCGGATGGCGTGGGACATGGCGTGCGGTTTCCTCTCGCCGGGCGCCCGGCGGATCCGGGCGGGTCGGAGCGGGCCGGCGGATCCGGCCCGTGGGGATCGGGGTCAGTCGGGCAGGCGCACCAGCGCGCCGCCGTGGGCGCTCACGGTCACGTCGCCCCCGGCCGTGAGGCCCTCGGCGCCGCGACCGCGCACGTCGCAGACCAGGCGCGCGGCGGCCCCGGTGTCGTCGGTGGTGTCCACCGTCACCAGCAGGTCGGCCCCCCGGTAGGCGATGTGGGCCACCGTGCCGCGCAGGAGCAGCCCGTCGGGGCCGTTCCGCGCGTCGGTGTCCGAGGCCCCCGCGGCGACGCGGAGGTTCTCGGGCCGGACCGTGAGGGTCCGGCCGTCGGCGTCGGCGAGGAAGTTCTCGTAGCCCAGGAACTCGGCGACGAACCGGTTGGCCGGGGCGGGGAAGACCTCGCGGGGCGGCCCCTGCTGCATGACCCGGCCCGCGCGCATGAGCACCATGTCGTCGGACATCTCCAGCGCCTCGTCCTGGTCGTGCGTGACCAGGACGACGGTCAGGCCGGTCTCCGCCTGGATGCGCCGGATCTCCGCCCTCATCTGCACGCGCAGGCGCGCGTCCAGGTTGGAGAGGGGTTCGTCGAGCAGCAGGAGCTTGGGGCGGATCGCGATGGCGCGGGCGAGGGCCACGCGCTGCTGTTGGCCTCCGGAGAGCTTCTTGGGCCTGTTCCCGGCCAGGTGGGCGAGGCCCACCAGTTCGAGGGTCTCCATGACCCGGCGCCGGCGCTCCTCCTTCGGGACACGGCGGAGCTTGAGCCCGTAGCCGACGTTGTCCGCGACGGTCATGTGCGGGAAGAGCGCGTAGGACTGGAAGACCATGCCCAGGTCCCGCCGTTCCGGTGGGACGCGCGTGCAGTCCCGGCCCGCGATCCGGATGGTCCCCGCCGTGGGCCTGGAGTATCCGGCGAGCATCCGCAGGCTGGTGGTCTTGCCGCAGCCGCTGGGCCCGAGGAGCGTCGTGAGCCTTCCCTCGGCGATGGTCAGGCTGAGGTCGTCGACGGCGGTGAAGTCGCCGAACTTCTGACTGACGCCGATGAACTCGGCAGCGCTGGTCATCGGTTGATACCTCCGAAGATCTTGGCGAAGCCGACGGTGCGTTCGGCGATGACGGCGAGGACGACGGTGCCCGCGAGGATGAGCGTGGCCATGGCCGCGACCATGGGGTCGTAGCTCTGCTGGACGTAGTCGAGCATCGTGACGGGCAGGGTCCGGAACTCGCGGGTCTGGAGCAGGAGGGAGAGCGGCACGTTGTTGAAGGAGGTGACGAAGCTCAGGAGCGCGGCCGAGAAGATCCCCGGGCGCAGCAGCGGCAGGGTCACCGTCGCGAAGGTCCTCAGGGGAGAGGCGCCGAGTCCCCGCGCGGCCTCCTCGACGTGCGGGTCGGCCAGTGCCAGGGAGGCCCCCGTGACGCGCACCGCGTAGGGGATCATGAGCGCCGTGTGCCCGAGCGTCAGGGCGGTGAGGCTGTCGAGCCCGAACCCGATCATGAGCTGCTGGTAGAGGGCGAGCCCCACCACCAGTTCCGGGACGATGAGCGGCGACAGGAACATGCCCTCGACCAGGCCCTTGCCGGGGATCCGTCCCCGGTGGATCGCGACGGCCACGGGCACGCCGATCAGCAGTGCGAGGGCGGTGGCCAGCGCCGCCAGCTGGAGGCTGGAGACGAGGGCGGTGAGGAAGGGCTCGTAGCCCAGTGCCTCCTCGAACCACCGCGTGGAGAGGCCCTCCGGCGGGAAGCGGAGCGTGCTGCCCGCGGTGAACGCGGTGACGACCACGAACAGGATCGGCACGAGCATGACGACGTATCCGGCGACCGCGAGCGCGGCCGCGACGGGGCGGCGGGTGTTCACGCTGTGGCCCCCTTGCGGCCGAAGGCGGAGGACAGGCCGGAGACGAGGAAGACGAGCACCGTCATCACGAGCGCGGTGGCCGAGGCCGACGCCCAGTCCACCGTGACGCTGGAGTAGGCGTAGAGCTGGGTGGAGAGCATGCGCTGGCCCGAGCCGCCCAGGAGGTAGGGCGTGGTGTAGGCGGTGACGGCGCCGGCGAACACGAGGGTGGCGGCCACGACGATGCCGGGCGACGAGAGCGGCACCACGACGCTCCAGAAGGTGCGGACCCTGCTCGCGCCCAGTCCCCGGGCGGCCTCGTCGAGGCCGGGGTCCACCTGGGCGACGGCCGAGTAGCAGGAGATGACCGCGAGCGGCAGGAACAGCTGGGTGAGGCCGAGGACGATCGCGAGCTCGGTGTAGAGCAGCTGCGGCGCCTGGTCCACGAGGCCCAGCCCGACGAGGGCCTGTCCCACGGCGCCGTTCGCGCCGAGGACGACCAGCCATCCGAAGGTGCGCACGACGTTGCTGAGGAGCAGCGGGAAGATCGCGAGGGCGAGCAGGACGCCCGCCCACCGGGAGTTGGAGCGGGCCAGCAGGTAGGCGATCGGGAAGCCGAGCCCGACGCAGAGCGCCGTCACGATCAGTCCCAGGCGCACCGTGCGCCAGATGATGCGCAGGTCGTAGGGGTCCGTGAGCATCTGGCCGACCCGGGCGAAGATCTCCGGGGTTCCCGTGCCGGGCGGGGAGAAGAGCATCAGCGTCGTCGGGACGAGGAACCCCACGAGCAGGAAGGCCAGCCCTGGCACGAGCAAGAGGGCCGACTTGCGTGAGTGCACGGCCTTCCTCCTTCGGGCGTCATGAAACCGGTTGCACAACCGGTTTCACACACTCTAGGGTGCGAAGACGGGCCTACGCATCAGGAACTGTGTAAACACCGTGTAACGACCTGCGAGAACACGACAGCGGAGCCCGCGCCGCATCCGGGCTAGGGTTGACCGACAAGACCTGGAGGCGAATCCGTGCCCACTCTGGCCGACGTGGCCGCGCTCGCCGCGGTGTCGAAGGCGACCGCGTCCCGCGCCCTGAGCCGTGAGGAACTGGTCGCCCCGGAGACCGCCGCCCGGGTCAGGGCCGCCGCGGAACAACTGGGCTTCGTCCCCAACCGGGCCGCACGCCAGCTCGCCCGCGGGCGCACCGGCATCATCGCCCTGGTCGTGCCCACCCTGGACAACAGCTTCTTCACGCCCATCATCGACGGCGCCCAGGCGCGGGCGGGGGAGGCCGACCTCCAGCTCACCGTGTCGGTGCACCCCCTGGACTCCCCGACCGCCACGGGAGCCTTCACCCGCCTCGCCAGCCAGGTCGACGGCTTCATCATCGTGGCACCGCGCGGCCATGACGACCTCGTCCGCGCGGCGGGGTCCCTCAAGCCCACGGTGCTGGTCGACCGCGAGATCGAGGGGATGACCTCGGCCGTCGCCGACACCGCGACGGCCTTCGGCTTCCTGGTCTCGCGCCTGGTGGACGAGGGCCACGAGCGGATCGTCTACGTCGGCGGCCCGGCCGGGTCCTGGCAGGACGGCCAGCGTTCGGCGGCCGTCGCCGCCGCGGCCTCCGACCGGGCCGAACTGACCGTCCTGGGGCCCCACCCCTCGACCTTCGCGGCGGGGGTGGCGGTCGCTCCCGCGGTGCGGGACTCCGGCGCGAGCGCCGTGGTGCCCTACGCGACCGCCATCGGGCTGGGCCTGATGTTCGCGCTGGCCGCCGAACCCGCCGGACGCCCCGTCACGGTCAGTTCGGAGCGCATGGTCGTGGAGTCCCTGGCGATGCGCGGTATACCGGCCATCGACGTCGACGGCGCGGAACTCGGCCGGGAGGCGGCGGACCTGCTGCTCGCCCGGCTCGCCGCCGGCCCCCGGACCCAGTTCCCCGCCGAACGGCTGCGCCTGCCCGTACCGGTGCGCTGGCCCGACGTCGCGGAGCCCCTGGACGCGTGACCCCGGCCGTCGCACCGGCCGGAGGCCACGCCGCCGCGAGCGGGCAAGGGCACCGGGAAGGACAGGCGGTGCGGACTCCGCGCAGGAGGCCGCACCGGTCTGCCCCGGCCCTCACCCGTCCGCGTGCAAACCGCGGGGGGCGAACACCACCTCGCGCGCCCGACTGGGGGTGACCACCCCGCGCAGGGCGGGATCGGTGAGCAGCACGACCGGCGCGACACGGTTCGGCGACACCGGGTACCACGCGGCCAGCGCCTCCTCGATGACGGCCCAGGCCTCGTCGGCGGCGCCCCGCGATGCGAGGGCCCTCGCCCGGTCGAGGGCGAGCTCGAAGGCGGGCGGTTCCGGTGCCCGGCGCTCGGCCAGCAGGGCGTCCCGCTCCTCGTCGGTCGACGGCAGGCTCAGGCCCGTCGAGGTCCCGCCCAGTGCGCGGGCGGCGGAGGCCGTACTGCCTGGGGAGTCCAGGCTGGCGCTGTACAGGTAGAGGGGCAGAGCCTCCGCCTCGATCTGCTCGACGCCGACCTCGGCCACCACGTGGGGGCGGTGCAGGAGACCGCGCAGCTCGTGGTGGGTCCCGTGGACGTCGAGGAAGGCCGAGAGCACGGTCCTGAGATAGGCGGCGGCGCCCGACCCCTTCTCCTCGGCCCGCCGGAAGGCGTCCATCGCGTCGGCCACGCGGCCGCGCAGCGCCGCCGCGCGCCCCCGCCCGAGGAGCTCCTCCACGCCCTCCGGACGCACCGGGCGCCCCTCCGACCCGCTCAGCTCCTCGAACGAGGTGCGCTCGGCGACGACGAGGTCGGCGAAGGACCGGTGCCGCTCACCCAGCCCGGGGTACCAGCTCGCCCAGACGTAGGCCGCCCACTCCCCGTCGGGGGAGGTGTCACCCGCGTCCAGCAGCCAGTACTGGGCGTCGCTTTCACCGGAGACCAGGAGGAACGGGCCGACCAGCCCGTCCTCCCCCTCCAGGTACTCCTGGTCGAACCCGGTCTCGCCGTCGAGGTCGTGCAACCAGCCCGCGTCCGCGGTGGAGAGGAGCTCGTACATGAACGTGCCCATCGTGGTCCAGCCGTCGGACGCCGCCAGGAACGACCGGTAGCTGGGCGGCAGGGGGGTGCCGAGCCTCGTCTCCAGGGCCGTGATCTGCTCCTCCGCGGCTCCGTCATGGCCCAGCCAGGCCGCGGCCCGCTGTTCCTCGGTCGTGTCGGCGAGCTCCCCGTGCTCCAGGACGCGCAGCATGTCGGCGCTGTACTCGGACAGGAAGGCCCGCCAGTCCTCGACGGTGGCCGGTGCGCCCTCCACGAGGTCGGCGGCGATCCCGGCGTACGGCACCGGCGCCTCCCCGGCCGTGTAGCGGTGACCGGTGAACGCCTCGTAGGAGCGCTCCCCGGAGAAGAACCGCACCCGGCAGAGCTGGGTCTCGCCCCCGCCGGCGTTGCCGGTGATCTCCAGCCTCAGGTACCGGTAGGACGATTCCGCCGCCGCCCCGGTCACGTGGAAGTCGCGGGCGTGGTGCCGTTGCGGGAAGAACTCTCCGGACCGGGTGTCGAGCTCGACCCACGTGCGGCCGTCCGCCGACCCCTGGAGGACCCAGTCCCGGGGGTCGCGGTCGGCGAAGTCGTTGGCGGACTCCAGGACGTAGTGCCGGACGCGGACGGGCTCGCCCAGGGTGAACTCCAGCCAGTCGGCGTCACGCCAGGACAGCCACTTGGCGGCCGTTTCGTCGAGCAGGTTGAGGGCGACCTCTCCCGCCCTCACGTGCTCGTTGCCCGCCCGCACCTCGCGCACCCGGTCGGTGACCTCGCCCGCCGCGGCGGTCTCGTCCAGGTCCACGGAGCGCAGCACGACCGTGCCGCCCCCGCCCTCCCGGTCGACCCAGCCGAGCCGCGCCACCGGGGCTCCGCCGTCCTCGACGAGCAGGCTCAGCTCCTGTCTCCCCTCCACGCCCTCGACCCGGAACCGGTGGGGACGACCCGTGACCCGCTCCACCAGGCGGCCCCGCCACTCGTAGGGTGTGCCGTCCTCGGCGATCCGCAGACCGACGAAGGCGGTCATCCCCGAATCGAACCCGATCACCGCCTCGGCCCCGTGGGCGTCCCGCCAGTCGAGCCTGGCGAGCGGCACGGCCCGCCCGGCCTCGAAGGCGACGACCAGCCCGTGGTCCGACGTCCACTGCCCCGTTCCCGTCCGCTGCCGTTCGGTGTGGAAGACGAGTGAGGGTACGTGCTCCGACATGGGGCTCCTAGCTGTGAGAGGGGTGCCGGCCGGTGACGGGCCGAGACCGCCGACGCCACCGGCGACGCAGGAAGGCTACGCGCGCGATCCGACAGTCCGAACTGCGCGGTGGCGGGGGTTCGCGGCACGGGCGGGACCGGCGGGACGGGTCGCCCTGTCGACGGATCGACATGGCGACTCGTCCCGTTGTCGACCCCGCCACGGAACCCCGGCCGAACAGTGACACCCGTCACACCCACGGGGGGTTGAGTGTGCCCCGAGGGCACCGTTTCTGCTGGTTCCACCACCCCATCCATGCAGCGCCCGTGGACGACACCCGCCCGGCGCTCCCGGAAGCCGCGAACGCGGCCTCCGCCCCGACCCCCTCCGCCGGCACCGACAACGAGGACGAGGAGCACCCGCGTGCGTCGCAATTTCGTGATCTACCTGAGTTCCCACGGGCTGTCGCTGCTCGGCAAGGGCATAGCGGCCGCCGTACTGCCCCTGCTCGTACTGGACCGCACCGGCGACGTCCTCGCCGCCGGGATCCTCGCCACGATCACCACGGCGACCTCCGCCGTGGTGGGGATCCTCGGCGGGCTGCTCGTCGACCGGGTCGACCGCCGCAGGCTCTCGGCGACCTCCGACCTCCTGGCAGCGGCGTCCGTGGCCGCCCTGCCCCTCGTGGACGCCCTCTGGGGCCTGTCCATGGGGTGGTTCGTGGGGGTGGCGGTCGTCGGAGCCGTCATCCGGGTGCCGGGGATGACGGCCCTGGAAACCCTGCTCCCCGTCCTGGCGCGGCTGGAGGGCGACCGCAAGGGGAGCCTGGACCGGCTGGTCGCCACCCGCGAGACCGTGAGCAACATCCTGCTGCTCGCCGGCCCCGGCGTGGGCGGCCTGCTCGTCGTGCTGCTCGGACTGACCCCCGCTGTGCTGTACGTGACCGCCGCGACGAGTGTTCTCGCCGCACTGCTGACGCTGACCCTCGACCGGCGCGCAGGCGCCGTCCCCCTCCGCGAGCAGGGGGCGGGCGGCACCGCCTCCGGCTCCGGGGGAGTCCGCCGGGCGGTGACCGACCTGGCCGAGGCGTGGAGGTTCCTGTCCGCCAGCCGCATCGTCCTCGGCGCCACGCTCGTCATCGCGATGTTCGTGGCCGCCATCAGCGTGTTGCAGACCACCCTCATGCCCGCCTACTTCACCGCCGAGGGCCTGCCCGGCCTCGCGGGCATGACCCTGAGCGCGCTCGCGGCCGGGAGCATCGTCGGCTCCGCCGTCTTCACCCTCTGTACCGGCCGCGTGCGCCGCCGGACCTGGTTCGTGATCGGCATGGCCGGCACCCTGCTCGGCTTCGCCGCGATCGCCACCATGGCCTCCCCCTGGGTGGTGCTCGCAGCCGCGGCCCTGATCGGCCTGACCAACGCCCCGGTCGGTGCCGTCCTGGGCATCTTGACCATCGAGGCCACCCCGGACGCGATGCGCGGCCGCGTGCTCGGCGCGCAGAACGCCCTCATGCTCGCCGCGCCCGCCCTCGTCACCACCCCGCTCGCGGCCGTGGCCGCCACGGCCGGGCTTCCCGCCGCGGGGGGCATCCTCGCGGTGCTCTCCGGTGTCACGGCCGTCGTCGCTCTCGCCGTTCCGACGTTCCGCTCCCTGGACGAGCCGGAGGGGGGCGAACCGGACGCGCACGCCCACCGGGTACCGCTCGACGCCACGAGCGCCGACCCCCTCGCGGCGGTGGCCACGCCCCGGCCGCAGTGCTCCGAACCCGTGTGCGGCCCGGAGTGCGCCTGCGCACCGGACCGGGCCCCCACGACCGCGATCGGCTGAGCACGACCACCCCCCACACCGGCCGCACACCTCCCCCGAGGTTCCTTCTCCGTCCCAGCGGGCACGACATCCCCGTCCCGGTCGGGTGCGTCCCGACCCCAGGACTTGACCATGCCGCAACGGCATGGTTTCCAATGGCTTGTGCCGGCGCACCCGTGCCGGCGGCGCCGGACTTTCGAGGAGGGGGACCATGGCCTGGAGCACCCGTCAGGTGGCGGAGCTCGCCGGCACGAGCCTGCGGGCGGTACGGCACTACCACGAGGTGGGCCTGCTGGACGAGCCGGAGCGGCGGGCCAACGGCTACAAGAGCTACGGCGTCGCGCACCTGGTACGGATCCTGAGGATCAAGCGGCTGTCGGACCTGGGGTTCACCCTGTCCCAGATCGCCGAGATGGGGGACGCCGAGGAGCACCCCGAAGAGGCGCTGCGGACGCTGGACGCCGAGCTGGCGGGGACCATCGAGCGACTCCAACGGGTACGTCTGGAGCTCTCACTGGTCCTGCGCAAATCCGCGCCCATCGACCTTCCGGCCGAGTTGGGCCTGCCCTCGGACACGGACCTGCCCGACACCGACCGCTCGCTCGCCGTCGTCATGTCGAGGCTGCTGGACCCCGCCGCCCTGGACGACTACCGCGAAGTGGTCCAGCAGGAACAGATGCTTCCCGGGGAGGCGGAGTTCAACGACCTGCCCGCCGACGCCGACGAGGAGACCCGCCGCGAAGTGGCGGAACGGTTCACCGAACCCGTCCGCGAACTCCTTGAGGAGCACCCTGTTCTGGGCGACATGCGCCTGATGGCGCCCAAACGCCCCAAATTCACTTCGGAGACCCTCGCCACCGCCCTCAAGGACCTCTACAACCCCGCCCAGCTCGACGTCCTGCGCCGTGTCAGGATCGGGCTGAAGGAGAAGGCGGACGCGGTGCGGGACGGCCAGGACTGACGGCGCGGCCGCGGACCGGGTGACGGCCCCGGTCGGCGGGCTGCCCCCATGCGGGCGCCGCGCAGGCCGTCCACTGCGCGTCGCCCGCACGGCGGTGCCGTCACCCTCGGCCGGGACATCGGAACATCCCCTCCGGACCTGCTTCTGCCCACGCAGCGCAGGTCCGGCGGGGATGTTCGCGTTGGGGGGGCGACCGCAAGCAGGAACGCGGCCCTCCCCCCTGCTGTTTCACGAGAATAATCACGCTGTTATGCAAAAGGGCCCATCACGCCGTTATGCAATAAAATCCCCTGGAATCGCACCAGGGAAGAAGACAGAACGGCCCCACCCGCCCATTATTGACCTGGGTTCACTGATTTATGGACCATTTTTTGGGAGCGTGGGGCGAGTAATGAAAAGCACAAGAATTGCTGTCGTGGGGATGGGTCTCTGTTATCCGGACGCTGACTCGCCCCACGATTTCTGGGACAACGTACTATCCGGCCGCAGGGCCTTCCGCAGGCTCCCTGACGAGCGCATGAACCTGGACGACTACTACTCGGAGGACCCCTCCGCAGAGGACCGCTTCTATTCCAAGAAAGCTGCCGTCCTCCGGGGGTTCTCTTTCGACAGGGCCCGTTTCCGCGTTTCCGGGAGCTCCTTCCGCTCCACGGACATGACGCATTGGCTGGCCCTGGAGACGATGTCGCGCGCGTTGGAGGACGCCGGTTTTCCTGAGGGTTCGGGACTTCCACGTCGATCCACCGGCGTGGTGATCGGCAACAGCCTCACCGGTGAATTCTCCCGGGCCAACACAATGCGGCTGCGCTGGCCCTACGTACGGCGGACCGTCGCCTCGGCACTGCTCGACCAGGGATGGGACGAGGAACAGGCCGACGCCTTCCTCGCGAACCTGGAGACCTCCTACAAGGAGCCCTTCCCGCGCATCGACGAGGACACGCTGGCCGGCGGTCTCTCCAACACCATCGCGGGCCGCGTGTGCAACCACTTCGACCTCGGGGGTGGCGGTTACACGGTGGACGGCGCCTGCTCGTCCTCCCTCCTGTCGGTGGCCACCGCCGCGACGGCGCTGGCCGGAGGAGACCTCGACGCGGCCCTCGCGGGCGGCGTCGACCTGTCCATCGACCCCTTCGAGGTGATCGGCTTCGCGAAGACCGGCGCCCTGGCGACGGGGGAGATGAAGGTCTACGACAAGGACTCCAACGGCTTCTGGCCTGGCGAGGGGTCGGGCGCGCTCGTCCTCATGCGCGAGGAGGACGCCGTCGCGCAGGGCAAGCGGATCTACGCCCTCATCACGGGGTGGGCCGTCTCGTCCGACGGCCGTGGCGGGATCACCCGGCCGGAGGCGAGCGGGCACAGGCTCGCCCTGGAGCGCGCCTACGAGCGGGCCGGGTACGGTATCGAGACCGTCGGCTACTTCGAGGGCCACGGCACCGGGACGGCTCTGGGAGACGCGACGGAACTCGCGGCCCTCTCCGGGGCCCGAACCTCCGCCGACCCCTCCGCGCCCCCGGCCGCGCTCGGCTCCGTCAAGGCCAACTTCGGTCACACGAAGGCCGCCGCCGGGGTTGCCGGGCTGATCAAGGCCGTCCTCACCGTGCACAACCGTGTCATCCCGCCCGCCACCGGGCACCACGACCCGCACCCCCTGCTGGAGGAGGAGCGGGCGGCCCTGCGCGTGCCGGACCACGCCCTGCCCTGGCCGGACGACCGGCCCGTGCGGGCCGGAGTCTCGGCGATGGGGTTCGGCGGCGTCAACACGCACATCACCGTGGAGGAGGCCGCAGACCACCGGGGAGCCGGGGTCACCTCCCGCACCCGCGCCCTGGTCTCCGGGCGCCAGGACGCGGAACTGCTCGTCGTGGACGGGGCCGACACCGCCGAGGTGCGGCGGAGGCTGGCGGACCTCGTGGAGGTCCTGCCGCGCCTGTCCTACGCGGAGCTCACCGACCTGGCCTCCTCCCTCGCGTCCGACACCGAGAACCGACCGGCGCGCGCCGCCGTCGTCGCCTCCTCCCCCGAGGCCGCGGAGCACGCGGTGCGCGTCCTGATCGACCGCATCGACGCGGGTGAGACGGAGCTGGTCGCCCCCGACCGGGGCCTCTTCCTGGCCCACCGCACCGCGCCGCCCCGCATCCGCTACCTCTTCCCCGGCCAGGGCGCCGGCACCGGCCGCACCGGGGCCCTCCGCCGCCGTTTCGACCGGGCCGAGAGGATCCTCGCCTCCGCGGGGCTCCCCGAGGGCGGCGACCAGGTGGCCACGGAGGTGGCGCAGCCGCGCATCGTGGCCGGATCGATCGCCGCGCTGGCCGTGCTGGACGACATCGGCGTGCGCGCGGACGGCGCAGCAGGGCACAGCCTCGGCGAGCTCACCGCCCTCCACTGGGCGGGCGCGACGGACGCCGCCGGGGTGGTCGCCCTGGCCGCCGCGCGTGGCCGGGCCATGGCCGAGACCGGCCGGTCCGACGGCGCCATGGCGGGCCTCGCGGCCGGCGCCGACCGGGTCGGGGCACTGGTCGGGGACGAGCCCGAGTTGGTCGTCGCCGGGTACAACGGACCGGAGCAGACCGTGGTGTCCGGGCCCGCGGACGCCGTGGACAGGCTGTGCGAGCGGGCCCGCGCCGACGGGATCACCGCCACGCGCGTGAACGTCTCCCACGCCTTCCACTCGCCCCTCGTGGCCGCCTCTGCCGAGGAACTCGGGCGTCGGCTCGAACAGTCCCGTTTCGGTCCTCTGTCCCCGGGCGTGGTCTCCACGGTGACCGGGGCCGAACTCGGCCCCGACACCGACCTCAGAGCGCTGCTGCGCGACCAGGTCGTGCTCCCCGTGCGCTTCCACGAGGCCGTGGTCCGGCTGGCAGCCGACGCCGACCTGCTGCTGGAGGTGGGCCCGGGGCGGGTGCTCTCCGGCCTCGCCGCCTCCGCCGTTCCCGAGGTCCCCGTCGCCGCGGTGGACGCCGACTCCGCCTCCCTCGCGCCCTTCCTGCGCGCGGTCGCCGCGGCCTACGTCCTCGGTGCCCCCGTGGACACGCGCGCGCTCTTCTCCGGCCGCCTGGTCCGCGACCTGCCCGAGGAGTTCACCTTCCTGGCCAGCCCCTGCGAGACCGCGCCCCGCGTGGGAACGGGGCGCACCGACGGCACGACCGCGCCGACCACGGCACCCGGGGCTGACGCGGTCGGCGGCGAGGAGGTCCCCGCGGACACGTTGGAGCTGCTCCGGACCCTTGCGGCGGAACGCGTGGAACTGCCCGTGTCCATGGTGGGCGCGGACACGCGGCCGCTGGACGACCTCCACCTGAGCTCCATCACCGTCGGCCAGGTGGTCAACGACGTCACGCGCCGCCTGGGGCTGCCGCCGCTGGAGGCGACGTCGGGTTACGCCACGTCGAGTCTGGGAGAGCTGGCCGACACGATCGACGCCCTGGCGGAGACCGCGGGCGGCGGCGCGTCCGAGGGGGAGGCCGCGGGGGTCGCCCCCTGGGTGCGGGCCTTCGAGGTCGCCCACGTCCGCGCGACCGTTCCGCACCCCGACCCGTCCGCGGACGAGCCCGGGGAACCCGGGGGGTGGAGCGTCTACGCCTCCCCCGGCCACCCCCTGGCCGAGCCGCTGCGGGAGGCCCTCTCCGGGCAGGGCGGCGGAGTCCTGCTCTGCCTGCCCGACGAGGCGGGCCCGGATCTGGTCGGGCGCTTCCTCGACGCGGCGCGGGCCGTACTCGCCTCCGGCGCGGGGACGCGGTTCGTCGTGGTCCAGGGCCGACGGGGGGCGTCCGGGCTGGCCCGGACGCTGCACTTGGAGGTCCCCGGGGTGACCACCACGCTCGTCACCCTGGACACCCCGGAGCCCGCGGCCGAGGGGGCGCGCGCCGAGGCGGTGCGCCGGGTGGTCGCGGAGACCGCCGCCACCTCCGGGTTCACCGAGGTCCGCTACGACGCGGACGGAGAACGCACCGTCCCCGTCCTCCGGGCCACGCTCCCCGCCGCACCGCCGGACGCGGAGGCCCCCCTCCGTCCGGACGACGTACTGCTGGTCACCGGCGGGGGCAAGGGCATCACCGCCGAGTGCGCCCTGTCCCTGGCGAAGGAGTACGGGGCAGGGCTCGCCCTGCTGGGCCGCGCCGCCGAGGAGGAGGACGCGGAGCTGGCCGCCAACCTGGAGAGGATGTCGGCGGCGGGGGTCCGCTTCGCCTACGCCCGCGCCGACGTGACCCGGCCCGAGGAGGTCGGACACGCCGTGCGGGACCTCCAGGAACGGCTGGGCACGGTCACCGCCGTGCTCCACGGGGCGGGCCGCAACGAGCCGACCGCCCTGGGCGGACTGACCGAGGCGGCCTTCCGGAGCACCCTCGCACCCAAGACCGACGGCCTGGCCGCCGTCCTCGACGTGCTCGACGCCGACCGGCTGCGGCTGCTGGTGTCCTTCGGCAGCATCATCGGCCGCGCCGGGCTGCGTGGCGAGGCGCACTACGCCACCGCCAACGACTGGCTCACCGAGATGACGGTCGAGTACGGGCGCAGGCACCCGCACACGCGGGTCCTGGCCCTGGAGTGGTCGGTGTGGTCGGGAGCGGGGATGGGGGAGAGGCTCGGCGTCGTCGAGGCGCTGATGCGTGACGGCATCACCCCCGTCTCCACGGAGGAGGGTCTGGCGACCCTGCACCGCGTCCTGGCCGACCCCTCCGCGGGTCCTGTCCTCGTCGTCAGCGGCCGGACCGGAGGACTGCCGACCCTGGCCGCCGAGGAGCGCGAGCTGCCCCTGGGCCGGTTCCTGGACCGGGCTCTGGTCCACTACCCGGGGGTCGAACTGGTCACCGAGGCCGTGCTGTCGTCCGCCGACGACCCCTACCTGGACGACCACGTGCTCGACGGCGACCTGCTCTTCCCCGCCGTGATCGGTATGGAGGCGATGGCCCAGGCGGCGACCGCGGTGAGCGGGCACACCGACCCCCCGGTGTTGGAGGGGTTGCGCTTCCTCAGGCCCGTGGCGGTCCGCCCCGGTGGCACGACCACCATCCGGGTGGCCGTCCTCGTGCGCGACGCGCGGACGGTGGAGGCCGTCATCCGCAGCGAGGAGACCGGGTACGACGTCGACCACTTCCGCGCCGTGCTGCGCTGGCCCCGGGTGGACGCGGCGGAGGCCGCGCCGGCGCCGACCGCTTCCGCCCTCTCCCTCCCCAGGGTCCAGGCCGACCCCGCGGAGCTGTACGGGGGGGTGCTCTTCCAGGGCAAGAGGTTCCGGCGACTGCTCGGCTACCGGCGCGTGAGCGCCCGCCACGTGGTCGCGGAGCTGTCCACGGCCGCGTCGGGCGAGTGGTTCGGAACCTTCGTGCCCCAGGACCGGGTCCTGGCCGACCCCGGCGTGCGCGACGCCGCCATGCACGCCCTCCAGGCCTGCGTCCCCGACGGGACGCTCCTGCCGGAGGGCGTGGACCGGCTCGTGCCTGCCCGGCCCGAGGCGCAGGAACCCGACTGCGTGCTGTTGGAGGCCCGCGAGCGCTTCCAGGACGGGGACTCCTACGTCTACGACGTGGAGGTACGCGACTCGCTCGGCGGCGTGGTCGAACGGTGGGAGGGCCTGCGGCTGCGCGCGGTCCGCCGCGACGGCGGTGCGGGCCCCTGGGTTCCGGCGCTGCTCGGCTCCCATATCGAACGGGAACTGGAGGGCGTGCTGGGCGGGTCCAGGGCCGTGGTCGTCGACCCCGATCCCTCGCCGGGGACCGGTGGCACCGAGGAGC
This sequence comes from Nocardiopsis sp. NPDC058631, assembly GCF_042716955.1. Taxonomy (NCBI): domain Bacteria; kingdom Bacillati; phylum Actinomycetota; class Actinomycetes; order Streptosporangiales; family Nocardiopsidaceae; genus Nocardiopsis; species Nocardiopsis sp. NPDC058631. The sequence continues at coordinate 18,705 of NZ_JBHXQY010000116.1, forward strand.
GCAGGGCCAGGACCGAACTCGCGGTCGGCAGGGCCCTCGACCGGCCCGTCCGGGTGCGCCACCGGCCGGACGGCCGCCCCGAGACCCCCGGCTCCGAGGTCTCGGCCTCGCACGGGGCGGGGGTCACCCTGGCGGTGGCCGGTTCGGGCCGCCTCGCCTGCGACGTGGAGGCCGTCGCGGAGCGCTCCGAGGAGGACTGGGCCGGGCTGCTCGGCGCGGGGCTCGTCTCGGTGCGCGACCTGGTGCGCGAACGGACGGGCGAGTCCGTCCACGTCGCGGCGACGCGGATGTGGGGCGCCCTGGAGTGCCTGCGCAAGGCGGGCGGCACCGGCCGCTCGCTGACCCTGGAGTCGGTCGGCGAGCACGGGTGGGTGGTCCTCTCGTCGGGCGATGCCCGGATCGCCACCTGGGCGACCGCCCTGAACGGGACCCCCGAACCGGTGGTCTTCGCGGTTCTGACCGGAGAGGAGAGGTGATGTCCGACCACTACGAGATCCGCCACATCGTCGGTTTCGAGGAAACCAACCTGGTGGGCAACGTCTACTACGTCAACTACCTGCGCTGGCAGGGCCGTTGCCGGGAGATGTTCCTCAAGGAGCGGGCCCCGGGAGTCCTGGAGGACGTGCGCGGCGACCTCAAGCTGTTCACGCTCCGCGTGGACTGCGAGTTCTTCGCGGAGATCACGGCCTTCGACGAGCTGTCCGTCCGGATGCGTCTGGAGGAGCTGACCCAGACGCAGGTGCAGTTCGCCTTCGACTACGTCCTGCTCGGAGAGGACGGGGCGGAGACGCTCGTGGCGCGGGGGCGGCAGCGGATCGCGTGCATGCGCGGCCCCAACACCGCGACGGTCCCCACCCGCGTGCCCGAGGAGTTGCGCGAGGCGCTGGCCCCCTACACGTCCGGCGGGGCCCCCGTCCCGGCCGCCGCACGAAGGAAGGCGGGTTGACGTGACGGACCTGCGCCGGGTGATGTCCACCTTCGCCACCGGGGTCACGGTGATCACGGTCGGCGGCGAGACCCCCCACGGCATGACGGCCAACGCCTTCTGCTCCGTCTCCCTCGATCCCCCTCTGGTGCTGTGCTGCGTCTCCGGCACGGCCCGCCTGCACCAGGCGGTCTCCGCCGAGGGCCACTTCGCGGTGTCGGTCCTGTGCGCCGAACAGGAGGACACCGCCCGGTACTTCGCGAACCGCGCGCGCCCGCGGGGGCGGGAGCAGTTCGTCCCGCTGGACTGGGTCCCGGGACCCCACACGGGTGCGCCCCTGATCGTGGGCGCCCTGGCCTGGCTGGAGTGCGAGGTGGAGGAGGAGGTCGTCGCGGGAGACCACTCGGTGTTCGTCGGGCGCGTCCTCCACGCGCTCGCGGGCGAGGACCGGCCGGCCCTGCTCTTCCACGGCGGAGCCTTCCGGGGCCTGGCGCGCGCTCCACTGCCCGACGAGGCGAACGGACAGGTGAGGGCGGGGTGAGCGCGCCGGAGACGGACCAGTGCCGCACCGCGCCCCGGGCGCCGCCACCCGCGGCGCGACGGGCCCGGCGACACCCGGGCGCGGCCGTGCCGCGGCGGCGCCCGGGGCAGGAGCGGGGGGAGGGGCCCCGCGTGAGCGGCGCACGACCGTGCTCGCGCGGGGACCGAGCGCCAC
>NZ_JBHXQY010000117.1:0-19489 GCF_042716955.1 Nocardiopsis sp. NPDC058631
CTCAAATATCGTCGGCAGCTTCTTTTGTGTATAAGCGACCGGGTCGGGGGGCGCCCCCTCCCCCCCCCGGACGGGCCCCCCCCCCACCCCGGGGAGGGACCCGTCCGGTCCCTCTCCCGCACCGCGCTGTGCGACGTCCGGCCCCGGCGGTGCCCGCGGGCGCGAAGGTGCGGCGAGGGGCAGCCCGGCGGATGCGAGCCCGCGAGGACGGGAGGACCCGGCCTAACCTCCGAAGATCGCGCCGAGGTTGACCTCGGTGCCCAGGAACATGGACCCGACGATGAGGATCAGCAGGCCCGGCAGCAGGGTCACCGCGGTCACCATCGTCACCCTGGGGTTCATCCGCTGGGCCTTGCGGCGCATGTACTGGGCGTCGGCCCGCCGCATGTCCCGGCTGATGTCCACGAGGGTGTCGCTGAGGGGGGCGCCCAGCTCCTCGGCCTGCTGGATGGCGGTCACGAACTTGCTCAGCGACTCGTTGCGCGTGCGGCGGCGCAACATCTCGAAGGCCTCGCGCCGGGACGTCCCCAGATCCATCTGCTGGAGGGCGAGCGTGAACTCGTCGGCGAGCACACCCGGCATCGACTCCGCCACCCGCGCCACGGCGGCCCGGAACGACATCCCCGCGCTCACCGTCACCGAGAGCACGTCCAGGAAGTCCGGCAGCTGTGACTGCACCCGGTCGGCCCGTTCCTGGCCCTGGACGTACATGCTGAGGTCCGTCAACCCCATGAACGCCAGCACGACCACGCCCACCAGCGGGCTGCCCACCGCGAACATGAGCACACCCAGGGGGCCGTACAGCGCCACCTCGCCGATCTTGCGCCGTACGTACCGTTCCAGGGTCAGCCCGTCCGGCCGGCCCGCCGCCTCCAGCCGCTCGGTGATGGAGGCGCGCATCTGCGGGCTCAACGACCCCAGGACCGACCGGACGAACGGCCTGCCGATCGCCTCGGTGATGCGGTGCAGGACGAACGTCTCCTCGGCCTTGGTCCGTGTCGGACGGGCGGCCGGGCCTCCCACCTCCACACGGGTCCGCGACATGGTGAGGTACAGGCCGTAGCAGCCGGTCAGCACGACGAGGGCGCCGACCAGCGCCACGGCGAGCGGAACCAGGGTGGGGAGCACACTCATCGGGGGAGTCCTTCTAGAGGTCGAACTTGGTGATGCGGGACACCAGCAGGAATCCGAGCGCGAACAGCGCGGCCACCACGAGCAGTACCGTCACCCCCGCGACGGACGTGGTCATGACACGCATGATCCCCGGCTCGATACCGTTGATCAGGAACAGGGCGCCCACGGACATGAACCCCAGCGCCCACACGGTGCTCGTGGTCTCGCTGAGGATGGTCTGCACCTCGCGCCGGGTCTCCTTGCGGTTCTCCAACGTCTCGGAGATGTTGCGCAGCGCCGTGACCAGCGAACCACCGGAACGGGACGCCACCACCAGCGTGGACAGCAGCACCCCCAGCTCGCGCGAGGGCATCCGCTCGCGCAGCTCCCGGACGGCCTCCTCGAAACTGGCGCCGAGCTTCATCGACTCGGCCATCCGGCCCAGCTCCTCCCCGGCGGGCCCGTCCAGTTCGTCGGCGGCCATCGCCACCGCGGTGGGAAGGGCCAGCCCCGCGGAGGTCGCGTTGCCCAGGACCCGCGCCACGTCCGGCAGCTGGGCGGTGAACTCCTCACGCCGCTTGGCCTCGGCCCGGTTCAGGTAGGAGAAGAACAGGAACGCCACCCCGACCGCGGCGAGCAGGCCGAAGAACGGCGCCAGGACCTGCCAGACCACGACCACCGCGAGGAGCGTTCCGCCGGTCAGCGCGAGCACGAACGTCGAGAGGCGCACGTCCGCACCGGACCTGGCGATCCTGCGGTGCAGCCGCGAACCCCACTGGGTGCGGTAGATCGCCGCGTCCAGGCGCGCCGCGGGCGTGGACGCCTCGTACTCGACCCGGTCGAGCGCACTGCGGGCGGCGATCAACCGACGCTGCTCGGCACTGGCCACGAACTCCCACAGCGCCCACAGGGCCACGGCGAGGACCACGGCCAGGCCGCCGAGGATCGCCACGAACTGCCAGTTCACCGGGACTCCAATCGGGTGGTAGGGGGTGAGGGCGCCCGGAGGGGCGAGGACAGGGGGGTCACCCTCCGCCTCTGACACCTTCGTCGGGGGCGACGCCGAACGCCGCCGGAATGGCCTCGCCCACGTGGTAGATCCGCCCCGCCATGTGCCGGGGCATCGGGAAGTGCCGGTACTCGCCGGACACGGAACGGTTGGGGCCCATGGGCAGCGCGTCGAACGTCATCACCGGGTCCAGCCGGAACTCCTCGCGGCGGCGGGAGGAGACCACCGCGATCTCGTTCACCCGTCTCGTCCCGTCCGGCCAGCGCCCCAGGTGCACGATGGCGTCCACCGCGTTGTTGATCTGGTCGCGGATCGCGTCGTAGGGCACGTTGCCGTCGCCCAGCGTCGCCAGGGTCTGCAACCGGTAGATGGCGTCGTCGGCCGAGTTCGCGTGCACGGTCACCAGCGAGCCGTCGTGGCCGGTGTTCATGGCCTGGAGCATGTCGATGGTCTCCGGGCCGCGCACCTCGCCGACGATGATGCGGTCCGGCCGCATCCGCAGCGCGTTGCGGACCAGGTCGCGGATGGCGATCTCGCCCCGCCCCTCGATGTTGGCGGGCCGGGACTCCAACCGCACCACGTGCTCCTGCATCAGCTGGAGCTCGGCCGAGTCCTCGATGGTGACGATGCGCTCGGTCGACGGCACGAACGCCGACATCGCGTTGAGGAACGTGGTCTTTCCGGTGCCGGTGCCCCCGGAGACCACGATGTTGAACCTGGCCCGCACCATGGCCGCCAACAGGATGCCCGTCGGCGCGTCCAGGCTGCCCATCCGCACCAGTTCGTCGATGGGGTAGGGCTTGGGGAAGCGCCGGATGGTCAGGATGGGCCCGGACAGCGACAGGGGCGGGATGATCACGTTGACGCGCTCGCCCGTGGGCAGCCGCGCGTCCACCATCGGTGAGGACTCGTCCACCCGGCGGTTGACCAGGGACACGATGCGGTCGATGGTCTGGTAGAGCTGTTCCTCGCCGTTGAAGGTGGCGTCGACCCGCTGCATCCGGCCGCCGCGCTCGATGAACACGTTGTCGGGACCGTTGACCATGATCTCGGTGACGGTCTCGTCGGCCAGCAGGGGCTCCAGCACCCCCAGCCCGAGGGCCTCGTCCACGACCCTGCGGATCAGCAGCGACCGCTCGCGGTCGGACAGCACCGGCCCCTCACGGGTCAGGATGTGCCCCACGACCTTCTCCAACCGCACCCGGCGCTGGGCCAGGGTCAGCTGGGTGAGGTCCTCCAGGTTGATCTCCTCCAGGAGGCGCCGCCGCCAGTGCGTCACGCTGGCGCTGTCGGCGCGGCCCTCGACGACACGGTCCTCCTCCAGGCGGTCCTTCAGACCCATGGCCCTGGTCTCCTTCCCCCCGGGCGGGCGCGGCGTACCGCTTCCGCCTCACACATTGGGCATGTCCACGCGACGTGTCAGAGTCAGGTGCAGTCCCGCCGACGAGAACACGATCGGCAGCGGATGCGACACCTCCACGTAGAACCCCTCGCTGTCGTTGGTTCCGCTGGTGACGGTCGCCTCGTCCAACCACGACGGCAGGGCCTCCCGGGCCGCCGTCTCGGCGCCCGGCAGCTGCTGCGCCCCGGCGACGCGGGCGCCGGCGCGGGCCGCGGACTCCAGGCGTTCGACCGCGACGAAGGCCAGGAACGCCTCGATCGCGATGACCGCGACCATGAGCAGGATCGGGAAGATCGCGGCGAACTCCAGGAGCGGGCCGCCGCGGTCGGAGTCGCGGCGCGGCCGGCCGCCGAGCAGCACGCGCCGCACGGCACCGCCGCGCGGGCGCCCCGCCCCGGCACGGGTCCCGGTGCCCGGGCCGTCCGCGGCGCCGTCCGGTCCTGTGGTCGGTCGGCTCACGGTGTGGCCCCCCGCGGCTCCACCTCGGGGACGACCCGTGCCTCACCGGTGATGTCCCACGGCCCGGTGGCCCCGGGCAGGAAGATCGGCATGGCGAGGGAGACCTGGGCGAACCGGACGCCGTCGCGTTCGACGACGGTCACCGCCATCACGTCGTCCCCGTTCCACGGAGGCCGCACCCGCTTGCGGGCCTCCTCGTCGACGCGGGCCATGTCGTCCGGGGTCACGGAGGCCTGCCGGGCGGCCTCGGCGGCGCCGTGCGAGGCGTACATCGAGGTGATGCCGAGCAGCAGCACCTGCCACACCAGGGCCATCGCCATCATCATGAACGGCACCGCCGCCGCGAACTCCACGATGATCGCGCCGTCGTCGCGTCGGCCGGCCCGGGCCCGCGCGGCCGACGACTCAGCCATCGAACCCACCCTGGCCCCCTCCGCCTCCCCGCGATCCGGTTCCCGGGTAGCCACCGGACGACGTCGCGGAGGATCCGTTCGCCGCGCTCCGGGACGTGTCGGGCATCGACGCGTTGAGGAACCCGGACACGTCGCGGGTGGACGGTGCGAGCGCCTGGCGGTCCGCGAGTGCGGCGAACGACCCCAGGCCGCCGGAGGGCGTGGCCGCCCCGCCCTTGCCACCGCTGCCCAGGGGGGCGGGCGGGCTCAGCAGGTCCAGCTCCGCGGCCAGGCGAACGAAGGCCTTGCGCAGGCCCTCGTCGGTGACCTTGGTCGGGTCGCCGTTGTTCTCCCCGGGTTCGAGCGCCCGGTACGCGGCCGGGACGGGGGTGCGCAGCACCTTGGTGCCCAACAGCTGCTGGAGGAAGTCCGGCTGGATCTCGTTCTTGCGGCTGTGCCGGGTGACCAGCGAGTACACGTCCTCGTGGGAGCGGATCTGCAACCGCTCCCACATGCCCATGAGCCGCTGGGCGCCGCGCAGCGCGGGCACGTCGGGCGTGACGACGACGACCGCGGTGTCGGCCAGTTCCACCGCCATGGCGGTGGCCTCGTTCATGGTCGAACCGCAGTCCACCACCACCAGTTCGTACCGGGAGCGCAGCGCGTTGAGCACCCGGCGGGTGGCGCGGGCGGTGACGTCCTCGCCGCGTTCGCCGTGCTCGGGTGCGAGCAGCACGTGCGGTCCCCTGTGGTCGACGTACAGGGTCTCGGCGAGCATCCCCGGGGTGATGTCGTCCCCGGCGTCCACCAGGTCGGTGATGGAGCGGCGGTGGCGCAGGTTGAGGAACGCCGGCACGTCGCCGGTCTGGAGGTCGAGGTCCACCAGGCAGACGACCCGGTCGGCGGCCGCCGCGGCCATCGCGAGGTGGACGGCGCACGTGGTGGTGCCCATGCCCCCCTTGGCCCCGCTGACGGCCATGATCCGGCCGCGCACGCCCGAGGCGGGCAGGTCCAGGGAGGCGGACTCCAGGTGGCGGCGCAGGGTGCGCGACCACTCGGCGGCCTTCGTGACGCGGGTCTCCAGTTCGGCGATCCCGGAGTCGTGCGGCAGCACGCCCCGGGCCCCGGCCTCCATGGCCCCGGTGAACGTGTCGGGGTCCATGGTGGGGGAGACCAGAAGGATCGCGAGCTGGGGGTGGCGGTGGGACAGGTCGCGGATGGCGTCGAACACCGGGGCGGGCCCCAGCTCCTGGTGGATGAGCACGACGTCGATCTCGGGGAACTCGCCGGCCGCGTCGATCAGCGCGGAGGTGGTGGGCCGGGAGGCCACCAGCTCGGCGCTTCCCAGCTCCTCGAAACGTGCGGCCAGCACCATCTCCGTCTCGGAGGTGGGCATGCCCGCCAGGACTCGGAACATCAACGGTCACCTCCCCGCGGCGCGAGCCGCTCGGCGGTCGTCTCGCCCTCGTCGGGGTTTGCGCCCCCGGCGAGGTCGTCGAAGTCCCCGCTGCAGAACTCGGTGTCCCCGGGCGAGCCGCCGCCGTCGGCGCTCACCAGTGCCAGGCGGAGCTTGGTCGAGAAGTCCTCCGCGTAGGCGAGCTGGAGCGCGGTCTGCGGGTCGAGGCGGAAGGTCACCGGGACCACCCCGGCCACACCGCCGTTCTCGCCCTCCTGGGAGCGGAGCTCGCCGATGGCGAGGACCTCGACCTCGGTGATGATCCGCACCGCGCACGCCTCCCCGTGGTCGCGCGGCTGGAACGTGCCGTAGATGTCCACGAAGGATCCGCGCTGGACCTTGCCGGCGACACCGGTCTCGGCGTCGACCATGATCGCGATCTCCCGCTCACCCGTGGTGAGGGTGGGCTGGGGCTGCACCATCCCGCGCTGGAGGTAGACGCCCTCCTCCAGGTGGGAGGCGGCGACGAGCTCCTGGTCGGCGGGTGTCTCCACGTCGGCCAGGTCGGTGATGAACACCTCGGGGTCGAAGTACATGCTCGGTACCTGCACCCGTTCGAGGGACTCCTCGCCGACGGGCTGGTACGCGTCCACGGACTCCGACAGGCGAAGGACGGTCGCGAACTCGCCCAGGCGTTCCTGCTGGGAGTTGAGGTAGGTGAACACGGAGGCGAACACGGCGACGGCGCCGATGGCGGCGACGACCATGAGCAGCACGCCACGTCGCTGACGGGGGTTCATGAGGGGTCTTTTCCGTTTCCAGTGTCGTCGCGGGACCGTCCGCACGGCGGGCCGACGCGGTTGCGGTCCCTAGCGGGAGTAGGTCCTGGGCGTTTTGGGCCACAGGGCGTCGTTCGCGAACGGGGCGCCCTCCGGCCGGTCGGCGGTCGGTGGGGTCGGTTGGCCGTGGGCGGCTCCCCTTCCGCCCGGGGGCGGAGGAGCGCCGTGGGACGGCGGGTCGGAGGGCGGCGGTCCCGGCGGGCGCCGGTCCCGCCCGTGGTCGGGCACCGGTCCCTGCGCGGGCCGCGGCTCGGGTCCGGGCAGGGGACGTCGTTGCGGCCGGTGCTCGGGCTCGGGTGCCGCGTGCCGCCTCGGCTGCGGTTCCTGGAGCCGTGCGCCGGTCCGGGGGTTGTCGGCCGCGCAGAAGGGGCAGGGCCTGCCCGACATGGGCTCGCCGCACCAGGAGCAGTGGGAGGCGCGGATGGCCCCCGCCGCGTAGGCGAGCGCTTGGGGGTGGGCGCTCAGGGCGACGAACTCCACGTACCGGGAGGTCCCCCAGTACACGGGGCCGAGGGGTTGGGCGGGAAGGGTGCGGGTGGCCACCGGTTGGATGGCCTGCGGGAGGTTGTCGTCGAAGACCCCGGTGATGGAGGGGTCGGGCGTGGAGCAGAGCAGCTGGACAGGCTGGACCGGGCGGAAGGGCAGGGTCCGTGCGATGTCGGCCGGTCGCATGCGTCCCACGCGGGCGGTGGGTGCGCAGTAGGCGAGGAAGGACACGGAAGGGGCGAAGGAGCCCATGTGCTGGCGCATCGAGGTGGGGATCGTGGACAGGCCGGAGACCGTCTTCAGCCAGGCGCCCGCGAGCAGGTGCCGGGGGAGTTCGTCGCAGAGCGCGGCGACCATGCCCGGGGGGAGGTAGGGCGCGAGGTAGGCGAGCTGGTCGGCGATCAGTGACAGCGCGAGGGGGGAGAGGTCCACACCGATCCCCGCGACGTGGTCGGTGCGCATCGAGCCGCGCGCGAAGTTGATCGCGCGTTCGGCGTCCTCGGACTGCCATGCGGGGTAGAGCGCGACGACCTTGCGGCCGGCGGCGACCTGTTGTCTGGCGAAGGCGACGAACGCCGAACTGCGCTCCCCGATGCCCTCGCCTCGCATGGTGAACCGCTGAGCCCGGACCTCGCCCACATGGCCCGTGCTGGGGATATCCGCCAACAGGGCGACGGTCGTCGCCGACCGCGGTTGGGCTCTGGACACTGGGCAAGCTCCATCGGTTCTGCGCACTGGGGAGAGGTCTGAAGCCGGGCGGCCTCCCACGTCGAAGGACCCACCCGAACGCATCGTAACGAATGTGTGGCTGAAGGGGGGAGACCTCGCATTTGTCGCCATTGAACACGGGGTACAGGGGGGTGCGAAGGGGCGGGGGTGGGGAACCGGCGGGCGCGGCTCGGGGGACGGGCCTCCCCTGCTGGCCGAAGGGGATCGGGTCGCGCTCGGTACCGCAGCCCCCTTCGGGGCGGACGGCAGGGGGTGTTGGCCGCATGTGGCCAAGGTATAGACAGACCCCTCTGTGCCTGTTTGGTGGTCATTTGTGTGAATTGTCTGATTTGCTTGTCGAGCGGATCCGTGTTCGTTTCCTCACCTCCGTCCTCCCCACCCAAGAATGCCCCTCCGGCCCTCAGACCACCAGTGTCCACGGTCGAACTGTGGAAAACTCCCCGGCCGGAACGGGTGTCGCGTACGTCTCGTCCGGGGTTGGGACGCTCCCCCCGGGGAACGAAACGAGGAGACTTCGCGTCATATCTTGAGAAGTCACTTGCCCCCTGAGGAGACCAACGATGCGCAAGGCAAACCGCGCCGCGGCTGGAGCCGCCGCCTGGCAGGTCGTCCAGAACTCCGACACCGACGTCTCGGTCTGGAAGCGGGTCGGGGCCGTCCCGCGGATGCTCGGGGCCAAGATGCGTGGCCGCTACCCCGACCTGAGCAGCTCGAAGCTGCTCGGCATGCTGGTGCTGGCGGTCTACATCGTCTCACCGATCGACTTCGTTCCCGAACTGTTCATCCCGCTGCTCGGCCTGGCGGACGACGTCGGTGTCGCCGTGTGGCTGACCACCATGGCACTGGGCGAGAGCGAGCGCTTCGTCCGGTGGGAGCGGCAGAGCCAGGCCCAGGAGGCCTTCCACCAGGCCAACCAGCCCGGCCAGGGCGGTGTCCGCCCGGACGGCCAGGGCCAGGCCGACCAGGGCCAGGCCGGCCCCGGACATGGCGGGTCCCCCGGTCAGGACGCCCGCGGCGGTGCCGGACAGGCCGTCGGTCGCAAGTCCTGACGCGGGGGAAAGCCCGGCCGGGCGTCCCGGCCGTACCGCCACGTCCACGGGTCCCGCGTGTCAGCTCACACGCGGGACCCGTCCCGTTTCCTCCGCGCCCGCGAGGCCCACGGGACGCCCGGCGGTGCTCGAAGCCGGCGACGGTTCAGCCGTAGACGTTGGTGATGGGATCTCTGTGACTCCGGGATCGGTCGGACGGGCCCCCGGCGCGTTCACGGGACGCTTCGCGCCGCACCGTTCGTGCCGGGCCGGGCCGCCGCCCCCGCCACGGGGTCACGGCGTTCCCGTCACCTCCCGGTACGACGCGTGGTCGAAGTCGGCGTGGCAGCCCGTCCCGGCGAGGTCGTGCACCCACAGGCCGAGGAACGCGCCCGTGAAGCCCCAGGCCCTCACCAGGCCCGCGTCACCCTCCCGGTCCGGATGGCCGCCCCCCGCACCCTCCCGTTCGGCGACGTGGTCGTCGGAGAGGATCCCCGCGTCCAGCACCACACCCATGTCGGTCCACAGGACGCCGTCCCGGGAGAGGGCGAACCGCAGTTCGGCACCGTCGATCGCGGCCCTCATGTGGCAGCGCTCCCAACCCTCGACCACGATCCGGTGGCCGACCTCCCGGAACCGGCCCCGGTCGCAGGTGAGCACCCTCGCGAACAGCCCCTCCTCCTCGTCGAAGCCGACCCGCAGGTAGTGCCAGTGCCTGGTGTTGTAGTAGGCGGTGAGCCCGGCCATCTGCTGGAAGGTGCGGGTCCGGAACTCCATCACCGTCTCCATGGCGCAGCGCTCGTGCTGGACGCGCCGCGCCACCAGGCTCGGCGACCGGGTCCCGGCCGGTGACTGGCCGCCCCGGACGCGCAGGTGCCCCGGGCGCTCCGTCAGCGACAGCCAGTCCCCGGCCGCGTGGCGCCGCAGCGTGCTCCACTCCGGGCGCAGCACGTCGGCGTCGAAGCCGTCCACCTCCGGCGGTTCCGGCCACGGGTGCGGCTCCAGGTCGGGGCCGCGAACCTCCTCGTGCGGCACGGCGCCCGCCACGCGCGGCCACCCCTCGGGTGACCAGTCCACGCGCTGCAGCGCGGTCTCCCTGCCGAGTACGCACCGGCCCCGCTCGGTCAGGGGGCGCGACGCCAGGTGGGCCAGGAACCACTCGCCGCCGGGGGTCCGCACCAGGCTCCCGTGCCCGGCCTTCTGCAGGGTCAGCGAGGGGTCGGGGCGCGAGGTCAGGGTCGGTCCGGCCGGATCCGGTTCGTAGGGGCCCTCGATCCGTCGCGACCGCGCCACCGTGACCTGGTGGTCCCAGGTGGTGCCGCCCTCGGCGGTCACCAGGTAGTACCAGCCGTCCCTGCGGTACAGGTGCGACCCCTCGGTCACACCCGCCTCGGTTCCGGTGAAGATCAGTCGCGCCTCGCCGACCAGCCGCATCGCGTCGGTGTCCAACTCCTGGAGCACGATCCCCCCGAACGCGTTCCTGCCGGGGCGCCAGTCGTTCAGGTTGGACAGCACCCAGCTGCGGCCGTCCTCGTCGTGGAAGACCGACGGGTCGAAGCCCTTGGAGTGCAGCGGCACCGGGTCCGACCACGGGCCGGTGACCTCCCGGGCGGTGGTCACGAGGTTGGGGGTGTCCCAGAAACCGCCCGCGTAGTTCTCCACGTTGGTGAAGATCAGGTAGAACAGCCCGTCCTTGTGGGACAGGCAGGGCGCCCACACCCCGGCGGAGTCCCGGCGCCCCGTCAGGTCCAGGAGCCGCTCCTCGGTCAGCGCCCCGCCCAGGGGGCGCCAGCGGACCAGGTCCCTGGAGTGGTGCAGGACCACCCCCGGGCACCATTCGAAGGTCGACGTGGCCAGGTAGTAGTCGTCCCCGACCCGCAGGATCGAGGGGTCGGGGTGGAACCCCGGCAGAACCGGGTTGGTGATGGTCCCGGAGGTCGCGGCGGAGGCGGGGAGGGTCGTCATCGTGGCCTTTCGTCTGTGCGGTGCGTGTGTGGTCGGGGCGGGTCTGCTACTTGCCGAACCCCGCGGCCAGGCCGCCCAGCAGGTGCCTGCGCCCGAAGAGGTAGAGGGCGAAGATCGGCAGGGTCGAGAGGACGACGGCGGCCATCAGGCCCGGCACGTCGGTGCCGTACTGGGTCTGGAAGGACCACAGGCCCAGGGGCAGGACGCGGTTCTCCTCGCTCTGGGTGAGCACCAGGGGGAAGAGGAAGTTGTTCCAGGCGTTGAGCCCCACGAAGATGGCCACGGTGACCACGCCGGGGCGCGACAGGGGGAGCACCAGGCGCAGGAACGCCTGGAGGTTGGTGGCGCCGTCCAGGGCCATCGCCTCGTAGAGTTCACCGGGCACGTCGCGCAGCGAGCTGGTCAGCACCACGATGGAGATGGGCAGCGTGAACGCGGCCGTGGGCAGGATGATCGCGGTGAGGCTGTCGTACAGGCTGAGCCGGGTGATGATCAGGTAGATCGGGATGATCACCGCCTGGGCGGGGACCGCCAGTCCCAGCAGGAACAGCAGGAACGCCACGCGGAGGGCACGGCTGCGGCCGCGCACGATCGCGAACGCCGCGGGCAGGGCCACCACCAGGACCAGCGCGACGGAGCCGCACGCCACGACCAGGCTGTTGGCGAGGAACCGCAGGAACCCCACCTCGAAGACGTTGAGGTAGTTGTCCAGGGTCAGGGTGTCCGGCAGGGCCAGCGGGCCGTCGGCCATGTAGTCGCCCGGTCCGCGCAGGCTGGTGGCGAGCAGGTAGTAGATCGGCACCGCCACGACCACGAGCCACAGCGCGGCCCCGATGCCGCCGCCGACGGAGGGCCTGGTTCGGGAGGCCATCTCACATCCCCTCTCTCTGGCTGGTCATCCGGGCGTAGCCGGTCACGCGCACCACGAGCAGTGACAGCCCGGTGCCGATCACGACCAGCAGCACCGCGATGGCACTCGCGTAGCCCATCTCGAAGGCGATGAAGCCCTGGTTGTACATGTGCAGGGGCAGGATGCGGGTGGCGTTGCCCGGACCGCCGTCGGTGAGCAGCAGGACGGTCTCGAAGTAGGTCATCGATCCGACCAGGATCAGCACGGACGAGGCGATGATGGTGTGCCGCAGCTGGGGGACGGTGATGTGCCAGAACCGCCTGGCGGGGGAGGCCCCGTCGAGTTCCGCGGCCTCGTAGAGGGAGCGCGGGATCTGACGCGCCGCCGCCTGGTACAGCAGCATGTGGAACGGCAGGAACTGCCACAGCAGGATGAGCACGATCGCGTACAGGGCCAGCGAGCTGTTGCCGAGCACGTTGCCGTCGGGGAGTCCGATCCAGGGGCCGACCTGGGAGGGCAGTCCGAAGTTCGGGTCGAGCAGTGCCTTCCAGATCAGGGCGATGGCGGCCGTCGACAGCAGGAGCGGGAGGAAGAAGACGGCGCTGGCCACCGCCCGCCCGCGCTGGTGCCCGGCAGCCCACGTGCCGAAGGCCAGGGCCAGGGGGGTCTGCGTGGCCCAGCACAGCGCGGTCAGGGACAGGGTGACGACCAGCCCGCGGCCGACGTCGGCGTCGCCCGGGAGCGCCCGCCAGTTGTCCAGGCCCACCCACTGCGGGGACCCGAGCCCGTTCCACGCGGTGAGGCTGAGGTAGACGACCACGACGACGGGTGCCAGGCCGAACAGCCCGAAGAACAGCAGGGCCGGAGCGGCCCAGGCGAACCCGGGCCGCTCCGCTGGGGTCGCGGTCCTCACAGGTACTGCTCCATGTCCTGGGAGAAGTCCTCCGGGGTGATGTCGCCCAGGAAGAGCAGCTGGAGGTTGGTCAGCAGGGCCTGCGAGGCGGAGGGGGACAGCGCCTGGTCCCACGACTGGGTGAAGCTCGGCGCCTCCGAGACCAGCTCGTGGGTGAACGTGGCGAAGTCGGCCTGATCGCTCTCTTGGAGCCGGTCCTCCACGCCCACGACGGCGGGCACCTGGCCGGCCTCGATGAGCCCGTCGACGTACTCGTCGGAGGCGAAGGTCTCGACCAGGAAGTCCACGGCCGCGTCGGTGTGGGAGCTGTCGGCGTTGACGGAGAAGTAGTTGCTGGGGTTGCCGACGATCGCGCCGGGCTCGCCCTCGCCCCCCTCCACGGCGGGGAAGGCCGTGTACCCGAGGTCGCCGCTCGCCATGAAGTCGGGGCTGTCCTCCTGCTGGCGGGCGATGTCCCAGGTGCCCATGAGGAACATGGCGGACTCGCCGGTGGCCAGGAGCGCCGAGGCGCTGCCGTTGTCGTAGTCGATGGAGCTGAAGTTGGTGCCGAACGCGCCGCGCTCCGTCAGGTCCTGGCACATCTCCATGGCCTCGATGATCGCCGGGTCGTTCCAGGCGCCCTCCTCCCCGTCGACGACGGCCTGGAACTTCTCGGCCCCGCCGACCCGCTCCACCAGGTACGAGAACCACATCAGCTGGGTCCAGCCCTGCGCCCCGGGGAGCGTGATGGGGGTGACGTCCTGCTCCTGGAAGGTGTCGACGGCCTCCAGCAGCTCCTCGTAGGTCTCGGGGGGCTCGATGCCCGCCTCCTCGAAGACCGCCTTGTTGTGGAAGAGCACGACGGGCTGCACGCCGAGGATGGGCACGCCGTAGTAGGCGTCGTCGATCCGGGCGACGTCGAGCACGCTGGGGAGGAAGGCGTCGCGGAACTCCGGAGCGGTCTCCATGGCGTCGGTCAGGTCGACGACCTGGCCCGCGTCGACGTACTGCGACAGGTTGCCGCCGCCCCAGTTGAAGAACACGTCGGGCGCGTTGGGGGAGCCCAGCGCCACCTGGAGCCGCTGCTTGTAGGAGTCGTTGACGTAGGTGACGAGTTCGGCGGGGACGTCGCCGGAGGCGTTGTAGGACTCGATGCCCGCTTCGACGAGCTCGTTCACCGCGGCGTCCTCCAGAGCCCACACCTGGAAGGCGTCGCCGTCGCCGGGCCCGGTCGTCCCGCAGCCCGTGGCCAGGAACATGGCCAGGGCGAGCGAGGTACCGCCGATCACGCGTATCCGGTTGCTTCTCATGGGGACACCGTTCTTCCGTCGGGGGGAGACGTGAGTCGAAATCCTCGAAAGATTTCGATATGTTTCGGTTGGCACGACGCTAAATTGTCCGAGGGGGTGCGTCAAGGCCCCCTCTGATTGCGGCTAGGTTACGGCGAGTGTTCTCGAAAAGTTTCGAGATAGAATCCTGAAGGGCCGCGAACCTCTCCCGGCCCGGATCCGACGAGGAGGCGCATGCCACAGCGACGACCCACCCTGGCGGAGATCGCCCAGGAGGCGGGGGTCTCCGTCCCGACCGTGTCCAAGGTGCTCAACGGCCGCCTCGACGTCGCCGCGGAGACCCGCCGCCAGGTGGAGCGGCTCCTGGAGCAGCACCGCTACCAGCCGCGCAGGCACCGCGACGACCGGACGGTCGGCCTCATCGACCTGGTCTTCCTCGACCTGGGGAGCCCGTGGTCGATGGCGATCCTCGACGGGGTCGAGGAGGTCACCCACGAGGCGGGGTTCGGCATCGTCGTCTCGGCCGTCCACGACCGCAGCCGGACCCGGCCCGGACGCAAGTGGCTCGACAACCTCCAGGCGCGCAACTCCGACGGTGTGGTCCTGGTCCTGTCCGAGCTGTCCGCCGCCCAGCACGCCCAACTGGCCGCGCTGGGCATACCCGTGGTGGTGGTCGACCCCGTCGGCGACCTCGCCAAGGACGTCCCGGCGGTCGGCGCCACCAACTGGGCCGGCGGCGTGGCCGCGACCGAGCACCTCATCGACCTGGGCCACCGGCGCATCGCCACGCTGAGCGGGCCCCCCGACGTCATGTGCAGCCGCGCACGGGTGGACGGCTACCGCAGCGCCATGCGCGACGCCGGCCTCGCCGTCCCGGACGACTACGTCCGCTACGGCGACTTCCTGCTGGACACGGGGAGGACGGAGACGGCCGCGCTCCTGGAGCTTCCCGAGCCGCCCACCGCGATCTTCGCCGGCTCGGACCAGATGGCCAGGGGGGCCTACGGAGCCCTGTTCGACCGCGGGCTGCGCGTCCCGGACGACGTCAGCGTGATCGGCTTCGACGACCTGCCCGAGGCGCTGTGGGCGACGCCGCCGCTGACCACGATCCGCCAACCCCTGCGCGACATGGCGCAGATGGCCACGCGGATGCTGCTCGACCTGGTCGGTGGGAACCGGCCCGAGACCACCCGCGTGGAGATGGCCACCCGGTTGGTGGAGCGCAGCAGTACGGCCCCGCCCAAGGACTGAGAGCCCCGGGGCGGGCGGTCACGGGGGTGCGGTCGGGGCGTGCGGCGGGTGGCGCGTCCCGGCCGCACCCCCGTGTGTCACACGCGGGTCAGGCGCCGTCCCCGTCGTCCCCGCCGCCCCCGTCGTCCTGGTCCCCGTCCTCGCTCCCCGGGCCGATGCGGACGACCTCCAGGTCCAGGCTCGCGGCGGGGCGGTCCAGCGCCGAGGCGAGCGCGCGCAGCGCCTGCCCCTCGGCGGCGGCCCGGCTCAGCGCCACCGGGAGGTGCAACGCGGCGGGCAGGTCCTCCTGCGCGGGGAACCGGGTCTGCCACCCGGCACCGTCGCACAGGACGGCCGCCGCGTAGCAGGGGGCGTCGTCGCCGCCGTCGTGTCCGAAGAGGGTCACGTCGACGTCGTCGGGGGAGACCCCCAACCGGTCGGCGACGACCTCGGACATCGTGTCCGCCAGCCCGGCCTCGTCGTCGCCGGTCACGACCGCGTCGGGGCGTCCCGGCAGTTCGACGACGGCGCGCCGGGTCCGACCGTCGCCGGTGACGATGCCGAAGTGGTGTGTGTTCACAGGGCCTCCTCGCGAGGATCAGGAGTCTCGCACGCCGGGCGGGCCCCTGGACAGGGGTTTTCCGGGGCGGCTTCCCACCATCGCGCGGTCCGGGGCCCTCCCGCCCGGCGCACGTGCCCGTGCGCCCGGTGGTGTTCCCGAGGTCCCCGGGGGTCAGAGCGCGTCGGCGAAGGGGTCGGAGCCCAGGGGGCGGCCCGCCTCCTCCTCGGTGAGCAGGCACGAGTCCAGCAGCGACACCAGCCGGGCGGCGTCCAGGTCCACACCGGTGAACGCGAGGTGCTGCCGGCGGTCGCAGACCACCGGGTCCCAGTCCAGGAGCGCCGAGGTGCGGCGGATCTGCGGGACCAGTTCGGCGGCGGCCTCCGGGAGCGCGCCCAGCCAGGGCCCCGCGCTCTCCAGCAGCAGGGCGTCGTTGTAGGCGTCCCACACCAGGAGGGTGTCCGGCCGGTCGGCGAGCCAGATCCTTCCCCGGCCGCGCAGACCGGACGCCACGATCCGCTCCAGGGCCCCGTGCAGCCGTTCGGGGTGCAGGGGGCGCTTGCGCGTCCAGGTCACGGTGCCCACCCGGCCGTCCTGCCGCTCCGCGTACTGCGCCCACGCGGGGTTGAGCCTGTGGGCTGCGGTCTCCGGGTCGAAGCGACCGCGTGTCAGGTCCGCCGGGCAGACGTCGGGCGCGAGGACCACGGCGGCCGGGTTCAGCTGCTCCAGCAGGGCGCGTGCCTCGTCGAGGTGCCGCGAGCCGTGCAGGGCGAGCACCGTCGGGTACTCGATCTGGTGGGCGAGCAGCTCGGCGACGGCCCGTTCGTCCTCCGCCGACACGTCCAGCCCCCGGTCGCGCACGTCGTCGTGGCCGGACAGGTCCGGCAGCAGGCGTTCGGCGTCCACGGCGGTGACCACGGCGCACAGGCGCAGCTCCGCCCGCGCCGCGACCGCCTCGCAGACGCGCCGCGGCTCGACCCCCTCCCAGACCTCCACCACGCACAGGCCCTGCCCGCCCCGCTCCGCGAGCTCCAGCAGGGTGGGGACCAGGTCCTCACGCACGACGCAGGACACGCAGGGGTGGCCGAGGTGGACGCGGTCGTGGTCGATGGTCCCCCTCCGGTCGTGGACGAGGCGGTGGACGATCCCCTCGTTGATCCCGCCGAGGTCGTGGTGCACGGCCACGGCGCCGGGCTCCGCCGCGAGCAGGTCCTCCACTGTCCGTCCACGCGCGTTCCGGTGCAGGCCGGACACCACGGCCACGCGCATCGGGGTCGTCGGTTCCATGGGGATGCCTTCCTTCGTCATGGTCAGCGTAGCGAGAACGATAATCATTACCGTATCGCAGGGGGTGTCGTCGGCATGTCCCGCGCCGGGGCCGACGGGCGGCGGAGGTGCCGCGTGGGGGCGTGTCCGGGCCCGGGGTCACGTGGTGCCGGAGGCCGGTCCGGGGACGATCAGCTCCACCATCCGGTCCACCAGTGACTCGGCGGCGTCGTCGGCGAGGACGTCCGGCAGGGTCAGGTGTTCGATGAACAGTCCTGTCATCGCCAGGTAGAGCGTCACCACGGTGTTCCGGTCCCCGGGGAAGCCGCCCTCCAGGTGGACGCGCACGTTGTCCTCCAGGGTCTCCTTGATCGTACGGGTCAGCTCCTCGCGGATGCCCGGATGGCGGTTGGCCTCCAGGCGCAGCTCCAGCAGGGCCAGGTAGCCGTTGCGGTGGAGTTCGATGCGCCGCAGCAGGTCGCGCATGCCCAGGCGGGTCTGTTCCCGGGAGGGTTCGGCCTCCGCGAACCGGGCGACGAACTCCTCGGTGGGGGTCAGCCGCACGTGGACGTGCGCGCCCGCCTGGAGCAGGAGTTCGGCCCGGTTGGCGAAGTAGTTCGACGCGGTGCCCCTGGGTACCTCCGCGCGGGCGTCCACCGCGCGGAAGGTGAGTCCCCGCGCACCCTCCTCCGCCAGGACGTCGATGGCCGCGTCCAGGAGGGCGCGCCTGCGTTCGGGGTTCTGTCGCATGGTTCTCGTGTCTCCGACTGCCGTGGAAGGACGTGCTTGCTATGACCACTTCGAGTGTAGTACTTTGCTTGAAGTGGTAAAGATCGGACTCGGGGAGAACAACGTGAATATCGACCTCATGGGCACGGCGGTCCTGTGCGACGACCCGCGCGCGGGCGCCGAGTGGTTCGTCGAACACATCGGATTCGAGATCAACGTCGACATCGGCTGGTACGTCAACACCCAGCACGCGCAGCACAAGAACCTGTCACTGGACTTCGTCCGGCGCGACCACGGGTCCCTTCCCGAGGGGATGCTCGGACAGCGGGTGGCGGGAACACTCGTCGCCTTCCTGGTCCAGGACGTGGACGCGGAGGAGGAGCGGCTGAGGCAGGCCGGAGTGGAGTTCGTCCTGCCGCTGGTCAGCGAGCCCTGGGGGCAGCGCCGCTTCCAGGTCGCCGGTCCGGAGGGGCTCTTCGTGGAGATCCTCCAGATGGTCGCCCCCGACCCCCGGTGGATGAAGGACAACGGCTTCGCACCGGAGTAGCCGCTCCCCGCGCGGAGCGCCAGGGGAGCCGCGGGACCGGCCTCGACCGGCGGCCCCGCGGCGTGCGCGCGTCGGGCGCGGCTCAGAAGTGCTCGGCGAGCGGCCCCAGCACCGGGACCCACTCCTGGGCGCAGACCTCCGACACCAGGCCCTGGACCCGGAAGGGGTCCTTCTCGGTGTGGGCGACCGCGGCCTCCTTGGAGTCGGCCCGGAACAGCAGCAGGGCTCCGGGGGCCTCCTCCGGTCCGAACGGGCCCGAGCACAGGTTGACGCCCTGCTCCGAGAGCCCGTCCAGGTACCCCCGGTGGGCCGGACGGTGCTCGTCGCGCGCGGCGGCGCTGTCGTCGGCGTAGGTGTAGGTGACGGCGAAGACGGCCATCGGTTTCCTCCCGGAGTGTGTGGTCGGGCGGCGGGCACCGCGCTCGCCGCCACTGTGCCACAGGCGGCCCCGGAACCGGTGACCGGCGCCGTCGGCCGCGCGGGTCCCGCCCGCCGTGACCCGATCCGGGAACCGCCGCCCGGGACGTCCGGCGCTCAGGAGCGCCGTCACATCCGGGTGAGGGCGAGCTCCCACACGCCCTGGACGGCGGCGATGCCGCACCGGACGACGACGGCGATCGCGGCCACGGTCAGCGCTCCCGTGGTGAGGTAGACGGCCACCGCGACGGTCCGGCGCACACCCCGGTGCCCGTGTCCCCGGTAGGTCACCGGGGTTCCCCCACACGCCCGGGGCGGGGCTGCGTCGGCCCGCCCGGCCCGCGTGGGCCGTCCGCGCCGGTCGCGGAGCCGCCTCGCAGAACGGGCGCCCGGGCGGCGAGCATCCCCGTGAACGCGGGGGGCTCACCGGCCAGCACCCACCGCAGCAGTGCGGTGAGGCTGGGGTCCGCGAGACCGGCGCCGTCGGTGACCGCCGAGGTCGGGAACACCCGCACCTCCCCGAAGTCGGCCGCCGCGTCCCGCAGCAGGTTGCCGAGGCCCAGGGTCCGCTCCGCCCATTCCTGCGGAGCCGCCCCGCCGGGCGCGACAGAGGTGCCCCGGAGCAGGTCCCCGCGGGTGACCGCCACCGCCAGGCGGGTCCGCGCCCGCAGTGACCGGACCTCTCTGCCGGACATGCGGTACTGCCGCTGGATCTCGTCGCGCACCGCCCCGTACGCCAGATCGGGATCGCGCGTGTGCGACCGGTCCCCGGCCAGCCGCGACCGCTCCCCGGCGGTCATGGCCCGCCACACCGCCTCGATGCCCAGGGGGTCCACCGCCAGCACGAACGTCGACGCCTGCAGGACGGACAAGGCCAGACTGGTCACCGCGG
>NZ_JBHXQY010000118.1:0-19020 GCF_042716955.1 Nocardiopsis sp. NPDC058631
GCTTTGTCGTCAGCGGTCAGGTCCAGCGGCGCGAGTTTGGGTCCTGGTCGTACCATCACACAACTATATGGATATTTGAGACTCAGGACACTAGCGAGGTCACCGCATACGCCACGGTCCACGACGTCTTTTTGGTGCGTAGATCCCTGACGTGGCGGCGCACCCGCTCGGCCTGGGCCGCGTGCGGAAAAGCGGTTCGCCCGCCCAGGTCGATGACCTTGACGGTGCGGGTCTCGACTCGTCCCTGGCCGCGGTGCCGGGTGGCATCCAGCGTGGGAGCCTGAGCCCAGGGAAGCGCTTTGAGCTGATCGAATAGGGCCTTCTGGTTGCGTTTGACGGTCAACACGTAGTCGGCTTGTCCTTCGTCGACCAGGTGGGTGGCGGTATCGGTTTGGGTGTGCAGGGCATCGGCAGTGACCACGACGCCAGCCAGATCCAGCTTATCCAGCACGATGGCCAGGGCGTCGATCTCGCTGGTTCCCTCAGGAACCCGTACCTGGGAAACCAAGCGACGGTCCAAGGTCAGGACGGGGAGCAGGTGCACCGCCGGATCGGTGGGAGTGGCCGATCCGCGCAGGGTCTTGCCGCCCACGGCCACCGCGGGAAGGGTGTCGGGTCTGGTCAACGCGGCCAGGGCATCGGGGGCCAAGGCGAGCAGGACGCGGCGGAGGGTCGCAGGGGAGGGGGTGGTGCGCGCTCCCAGTGCGGGGCAGGTAATTCGGCAGCCCAGGCGGGTCAGGGTGTGCTGGGGTGCGGCGTCGGCCCACCGGCCGATGGCCCCGGCCAGCATCGCGGCCAGTGCGCGCAGCAGGATGCTGGCCAGGCCGTGGCAGCGGCATCGGGGTGATCGGGGGTCGTCCCGGCGGGTGAGCTTGCCGAGGAGGTCGACCGGGTTGGCGCAGGGCGTGCCAGCCTGGGGGTGCAACGGAGTCCCTTGGCAGTCAAAGATGTGAAAGCCCCTGATCTTCCAGGGGGCTCCGTTGCTTGTTGGTGAGGGTTCGAGCGGATCGCTATGGGCCTGTGATCAGCGCCGATGCCTCACGATCCTGACTTTGAAGCAGCCCTGGTCAAGACCCTGGCGAATACGTCCGGTCGACCCGCCAGGTCGGACGAGAGCCACTGTGCAATAATCCACGCGCGATCCCCCAATACCCCACGAACAGGATATTTCTCAGTGAGAATCGCCAAGCCGACTCGAAAGGTCGGGCTGACCATCGCCCTGGCTTCCATGGCCGTGATCCTTGCTCCCGCGTCCCCTGCTGCGGCTGCGGATTGGGATCGGAGTTGCTACGGCATCTCGGCCCCCTATAAAGCCATCAATGAAGTCATGGCGCAGGTCACCAAGAAAAGCGGATGCTCGAACGCGGCGATCTCCTTGCAGCGGGACCGCTGGTGGGGTTGGGAGACCGTGGACGAGGCCGTGCTCTCCGGTAGTTCCGCTACCACTTGGTACAACTGCAGCGGCACGGGAACCTACACCTACAAGATGGTCATGGCTGTCGATTACGGCGTCGCCAACTATGAAAGCGCAGAACGCCGCATTACCTGCTGAGGCGTCGGCGGTCGTGACCGCTGACCATTCGGTCATGAGTGCGAGGGTTTTTGTTGCCCGACGACTCGACCGTGCCGGTGCCGGTCCGGGGCGCGAAGACGGAGGCAGCGGGCCGGGAGGCCCCTCCTCCCGGCCCGCGCCGTCGCGTGTCCTGTCTGCTGCTCCCTACTCCCTGGTGGTGCCCAGCGGCATGTAGTCGTACATCGAGTAGCCCACGTGGTAGTAGACGTTGGTCAGGTTCGGCGGCCGGTACAGGACCGTCCGCTCGAACACCCCAGGGACGATCACGGCCTGCTGCATGGCCCGCTCGTCGATCTGCGTGTAGATCGAGGCGCGCTCCTCCGGGTCGTCGATGGTGACGACCTCGTCGAACCAGTCGTTGATCTGCTTGTCGTCCAGTTCGGAGATGTTGCTGTTGCCCGCCTGCTGGATGGCGTTGCCGTCCAGGATCTTGCTCATGAACCCGTAACCGCTGGGCCAGTCCGGCGCCCACCCGTACACGGTCAGGCCGAGGTCGTTCTCCTGCACGAAGTCCGGTGATCCGGCCTGGGTGTTGGTGTAGCTGTCCGACGGGTACTGCTTGATCTCCGCCTCGATGCCCACCCGGGCCAGGGCCTGCTGGAGGGCCTCGGCCGTGCTCACGTCGGCGGGCCGGTCCGCGCGGGCTCCGATCGCGGTGGAGAACCCGTCGGGCTCACCGCACTCCTCCAGCTTCTCGCGCGCCTTGTCCAGGTCCCCCTTGTTCTCCTCGGAGGGGTACAGGTTCATGCTGGGGTCGGATCCCGGCAGCGCGGCGGGCATGATCTGCGTCGCGATGTCACCGCCGGTGTCGCCGCCCCACGCCCGCTGGAGGGCGTCGTGGTCGGCCGCGAACATGACCGCCTCACGGCAGGCCGGGTCGTCCAGGGGTTCGAGGACGGTGTTGACGTTGACGTAGCGCAGCGTGTTGGTCTGCGGGTTGTCGACGCTGTGCCTCTGGTTCTCGTCGGTGATCAGCGTGCCCTTCATCGCCGGGCCCACACCGGTGCCGCCGAGGTCGACGTCGAGCTCTCCGTTGACCAGGCGCTGGTCGATCTCGTTCTGGTCGACCCCCAGCTGCACCTGGATCCGGTCGGGCAGCGCCTTGCGGGTCGGGTCGGTGGCCGGGTCCCACTGGTCGTTGCGCTCCAGGTCCAGCGACACCCCGGGACGGTACTCGCCGGCGAACTTGTAGGGGCCGGACGAGACGACGTTGCTCTGGTACTGCTCGCCCCTGTCGGCGTCGGCCGGGACCGGAGCGGTCTGGGGCTGGACCAGCACGTAGGGGAACTCGGAGAAGCTCGTGTTCAGATGGAAGACCAGGGTGTGGTCGTCCGGGGTCTCGATGCCGTCGAACCCGGCCAGCGGGTCGGCGTCGTCGGTGTAGGGCCCCTCGTAGTCCTCGCTGTCGGCCAGCAGCTCCTGGAAGTACTTGGGCCCGTTGGGCAGCGCCTGGTCGCCGAAGTTGCTGCGCGCGATGGCGTACTTGACGTCCTCGGCGGTGATCTCGGACCCGTCCTCGAACTTGAGGCCGGGTTTGAGCGTGACGGTCCACTCGGTGGAGTCCTCGTTGGCCTCCGGCATCGCCTCCGCCAGGTCGGGCTGGAGCTGGCTGCCGGCCTCCCCCGGCGCCTCGGTGTAGGTGAGCAGCGTGCGCGCGTAGTAGCGGGTGAAGTTCCAGCTGAACGCGTAATAGGTGTTGCCGGGGTCGGGTGAGTCGAAGTCCGAGGAGATGGCGTACCTCAGGGTGCCACCGGTCTGCTCGGACGGGTTGACGATCTGTGTCTCGGCCTCGTTGAACTCGGCGTCGGCCGCCCCTCCCCCGCCTCCGCCACCCCCGTCACCACAGGCGCTCAGCAGCAGTGCCGTGACCGCCGCGGCGGCCGCGGGCGCGGTCGCCCACCCGCGTCCCCGGTGCCGCCTGGACGGCCCCGCGTGCGTGAAGTGATGGGTACTCACCTTGCCTCCTGATCGGATTCGCTGGTGGGACCGTGCGGCGCACGGTCCGGGAAACGGGGCGTCCGCGGCCGGTCCGGGCGGGTCAGTCGGAGGAACGGGGGTCGAACGCGTCGCGCAGCCCGTCACCGAAGAGGTTGAACGCCAGGACGGTGATGAAGATGGCCAGGCCCGGGATCATCACGAAGTGCGGCGAGGTCGTGTAGAAGCGCAGGGCGCCCTCCAACATGCCGCCCCAGGTGGCGGTGGGCGGGTTGATACCGACGCCGAGGAAGCTCAGGGCCGCCTCGAAGAGGATGTTCGTGGGGATGAGCAGGGTGGAGTAGACGAGGATCGGCGTGACGAGGTTGGGCAGGATCTCGCGGAAGACGATGTGCGCGCTGCCCGCTCCGAGGCTGCGTGAGGCCTCGACGAACTCGCGCTCCTTGAGGGTGAGGGTCTGTCCGCGCACGATGCGGCCGATGTAGGGCCAGTTGAAGAACCCGATGATGAACACCAGCACGCCGATGCGCAGGTTGTTGCCGGAGAGTCCGAAGGCACCGTCCGGGATGACGCCGACGAGGGCGATGGCGAACAGCAGCAGCGGGAAGGCCAGGAAGATGTCCATGGCCCGGCTGATGACGGTGTCGACCCAGCCGCCGAAGTACCCGGCGACGACACCGAGTACGGTGCCGATGACGACGCACACCACGGTGGCGACGGTGGCGACCAGCAACGAGGTGCGGGCCCCGTAGACGATACGGCTGAACAGGTCGCGGCCGTTGACGGGTTCGACGCCGAGCAGGTTCTGGGCGCTGATGCCGCCCCACGGGTCGAGCCCCTGGGCGGGGTCGTCGGGGTCGCGCAGCACACCGCCGGTGAGCGGGTCGACCAGGTCCTGGTCGAACTGGTTGGGCGGGTGGCCGAACCAGGCGGCCAGCAGGGGCGCGCACAGGGCCACGAGGATGAGGACGATGACGATGATCCCGCCCGCCATGCCGACCTTGTCCCTGCGGAACCTCTGCCAGGCGATCTGGCGCAGGGATCGGTTGGCCGCGTTCGACGCTCCGGCGACCACCGCCTCGGGGTCGGCGTGCTGGGACGACTCGGGCGCGTCCATCGGCGCGGTCATGTGGCGCTGCCCCCATTATCGCTTTACGTAGTAGATCGACTACGCAAAGATCGCACGACTGACATGGGCGTTTCCAGCGTCCGCGCCGGGTCGCGACCGCCCTGTCCCCCACGGGACAGAACGCGAAGAAAGTGGCGGTGCGGCGCCGTGTCGAGCGGACCCGCCGCCCGGAGCGGTGTCCTACCGGCAGGTCCCGCCGCGGCTAACGGAGGTAGGGCAGCCGGGTGCGGTGGCGGTGCAGGTCACGGGCCAGCGGTGAGGGGTGCAGGCGCCGGGTGCGGCGGAGACGGGCCAGGTCGGCCCGGCTCTGGTGGGAGAGTTGGAGGTGGAAGTAGTTGACGTGCTCCAACACCGCGAACCCCCACAGGGCCACCCCCGGCCACAGGTGCGCACCGGAGGCGCCGGTGGCCCAGGCACCGACGATGACGGCGCCGCCCAGGGCGAACAGGACGAGGTTGAGGCGGCCCAGCGCCCGGAAGAGGCCGAGCCCGGCCGGACGGGGTGCGCGGGCACTGAGCTGGTGGACCTTGAGCCACCAGTAGGTTCCGCCCTCCAGGAGCAGCAGTGCGACCAGGCCGAGCCCGGCCGTGTTGGCGGGTCCGGCCGGCATGTCCAGGGAGCCGAGGAGCACCACCGCGATCAGGACGATGTTGGCGTGTTCCAGCAGGGCCAGGTTGCGTAGTCGTCGGATGAGCACGTCCTGATTGTCCTCCGGGCGGGTGCGAGGCAGGCCCTGGGGTCAGGTCGGGCGCGGTGTCCCGAGAGGCATCTCCCTGGCTCCGGTGTGCGCTCCACACCGCGTCACAGGTTCGGCCCGGCTTTCGTCAGCGCCATCAGTACGCCTTGAAGTCACTTCTGTTGCTCGGGTCCTCCGCGCGGAGTACTCAGGGACTCATCCCCCGGGTCGATGCACTGGAACAGGCGTGTGGGACACAGTAATCGTGTGTCTGAATTGATCACTACCCATAGCCTGGGCAAGACGTATGGAAGCCGAACCGTCGTCCAAAATCTCGATCTGCGTGTTCCAGAAGGGTGCGTCTACGGATTTCTGGGACCCAACGGGTCAGGGAAGTCGACCACCATGAAAATGCTGCTGTCATTGGTGCGCCCCACGTCCGGCGAGGTCCACATCATGGGCCGCCGCATGCAGCGTTCAACGCGCCGCGACCTGCTGGGCGAGATCGGCTCACTCATCGAGGCACCACCGGCCTACGCCCACCTCACCGGTCGCGAGAACATGCGTTTGGTGCAGCGACTCTTGGACCTCGGCAATGGTCAGGTCAATCGGGCCGTGCAGATCGTGCGCCTACAGAACCACCTCGACAAGCGGGTGCTCGACTACTCCCTGGGAATGAAGCAGCGCCTGGGAATCGCGATGGCGCTGGCCAGGGAGCCGCGCCTTCTGATCCTCGACGAACCCACCAACGGCCTCGACCCGGCAGGAATCGAGGAGATGAGGCACCTGCTCACACAACTGGCCGACGGCGGGACCACCGTGATGGTCTCCAGCCACCTACTGGGTGAAATCGACCGAACGGCCACCGTCCTGGGCATCCTCAGTAACGGCCACATGCTCTTCCAGGGCACACGGGAGCAACTGTTCGACCGGTCGGTCCCCGACGTGCTCATCGATACCCCCGCCCCCGAGCGGGCGGCCGCCCTGGCCGCTCGATGGAGCGCGAACCGTGACGGGGACCGCGTGCGGATTCCCGGGCTTGATCATGCCACTACGGCTCAGGTGGTGGCCCACCTCGTCAACGAGCGTGTTGCCATCCACGGCGTACGCCGTGAAGAGCAGTCACTTGAGGACGTGTTCATGGATCTGACCGGAGGACGGGGCCTGTGATCGTTCGCGCCGTGGTGAACGAGTTCGCCAAGCTGCGTCGTCTGCGTGTGGTGCCCGTCCTCGCCGTGATGGTCATCGGCGTGGTCGTTCTGTCGTGCGTCGCGTTCACCGCTCCCGGTTTCATGGACTCGGTCGACGACCCCGCCGCGCAACCCTGGCAGTGGCTGCTCGGGGGCATGGCGCTGGCAGTGCCGCTGGTCTCACCCGTCCTGCTGGCGGTTCTGGCCAGCCGACAGGTCGACATCGAGCACCAGGGCAACGGGTGGCTCTTCTCCCAGACCTTCGGGCTGACCCCCGGCTACCTGTGCCGGGTCAAGTTCGCTGCCACCGGCTCGCTCGTGGCCGTGGCCACCCTCGTCCAGAGCGCACTGGTGGTTGTCCTGGGGGTGCTGGTCGGCATCACGGTCGACTTCCCCGCCGAGCAGTGGCTGGGCTACACCGCCTCGATCGTGGTGGTGAACCTGGTGCTCTTCGCCCTTCACCTCCTACTGTCGGCGCGCATCCCCAACCAGCTCGTAGGGCTGGGCACCGGTGTGTTGGGTGTGTTCGTGACCCTGTCCAGCATCGGGATGCCCTCGTGGCTCACCCACTTCTTCCCCCCGTGGGGCTACTACGCAGTGGCCACGCCCGTTGACGCAAGCGGAGGGGGCATGGTCGCCCTCGACCCGCCCTACCTGAGCCTGCTGGTCCTCGGGACCGTGGGCGGCGCCGTGTTCCTGGCCGCCACCCGTATGTTCGACCGACAGGAGGCCTGACCATGGGAGTGGTCCGAGCCGAGTTCCTCAAGCTGAAGCGTTCTCTGAGCTGGGCCGTGGTGGTATTGCTGCCGCTGATGGCCGTCATCACCGGGGCGGTCAACACACTCGTCTCCGACCAGCGACTGGGTGATGGCTGGCACACCCTGTGGATGCGGGTCGTGG
Source organism: Nocardiopsis sp. NPDC058631 (assembly GCF_042716955.1). Lineage (NCBI taxonomy): Bacteria > Bacillati > Actinomycetota > Actinomycetes > Streptosporangiales > Nocardiopsidaceae > Nocardiopsis > Nocardiopsis sp. NPDC058631. The sequence goes on from NZ_JBHXQY010000118.1 coordinate 7,404, forward strand.
TCTTCTACGGCCTGTTCCCGCTGGCCGTCGGTGTGGCCGTGCTGGCCTCACTGGTGTGGCGGGTCGAACACCAGGGCGGCAACTGGAACGCACTGATGGGGCGCAAGGTGTCCAGCCTGGACGTGGTGGTCGCCAAGGCGGCGGTACTGGCCGCTCTGGCTGCGGCCATGCAGGCGGTGCTGTTGGGCGGTGTGATCGTGGCAGGAAAGCTGGTGTTCGCTCTGCCCGGCGTCCTTCCACCCCAGTACGTCCTGGTCAGCGTTGTCATCGTCGTGGCCTGCCTGCCGGTGGCGGCTCTACAGTCCACCCTTTCGATGCTCATGCGATCGTTCGCCACCCCCGTCGCCGTGGCTCTGCTGGGAGCGACCGCCGGGGCACTCCTGCTGATGACACGGCTCGACGCCCTTTCGATGATCCTGCCCTACGGTTTGATCAGCCGGGCGACTCAGTTGGGAACCGGGACATTCGCCGACAGCGGGTCGATAACCGTCGCAGCGGTGGTCGTCCCCGTGGCTGCAGCCCTCGCTCTCACAGCGGCGGTGCTCGCCGCAGCGGCGGCCGTCCTGGACCGCCTCGACATCCGCTGACACGATCCTTCCGCGTCGTAGGCCCCGGGCTCTGCCCGGGGCCTACGACGCGGCTGTGTTCTTCCCGTCTGCGCGGGTTGCAACCAGACCGGTTTCATAGGCGAAGATCACGGCCTGAATGCGGTCCCGCAGGTCGAGCTTGGTCAGAATACGACGTACGTGCGTTTTGACCGTCGTCCCGGACACGTACAGCCGGTCGGCGATCTCGGTGTTGGACCATCCGCGGGCCACCAGTACCAGGACCTCGCGCTCACGCGGCGTCAGTGCGTCAAGAGACTCGTGGTGCGCCGGGTTGTCCTCTCCTGCGGGAAGACGGTCGGCGAACCGGTCGAGGAGTCTGCGGGTGGCGCTGGGAGCCACCACGGCGTCGCCGGAGCGGAGGGAGCGGATCGCCGACAGCAGAGCGGTCGGTGGCGCGTCCTTGAGAAGGAAACCGCTGGCCCCGGCCCTCAACGCCGCATAGACGTACTCATCGAGATCGAAGGTCGTCAGAATCAGCACCCGCGGATGGGCAGCCGCGGCGCAGATGTGGCGCGCAGTCTCGACACCGTCCATCCGCGGCATGCGCACATCGACGACAACGACGTCGGCCTCAACGGTTTCCAACAGCTCCAGGGCTTCGACTCCGTCCCCGGCCTCACCGACGACCCGCATATCGGGTTGGGAGTCGAGGACCATATGGAAGCCGGCCCGCACCAGCTCCTGGTCATCGACGAGGACAACGCGGATCATCTCCTCCAACTGCTTGCCCGGGGAACCCATAGCTCTCCTTCTCGCCTCATGTGGTGCTGGACCGCAGTGGCAGCGATGCCACCACCTCAAAACCTTCGCCTGCACGAGGCCCCGCCCGGACGGACCCGCCGAACACCGACACCCGTTCGCGCATACCGATCAGGCCGTGCCCGCGGTCGTTGCCCTCAGCCCCGGTAACGGACGCACCCCACCCGTCATCGAGGATCCGTAGTTCCAGAGCGTGATCTCTGTAGTGCACACGCACCTGGACGCGGTTCACCCCGGGTCCGGCATGCTTGAGCGTGTTGGTCAGTGCTTCTTGGATTACGCGGTACGCGGTAAGTTCCACCCCCGCCCCAAGTCGGCGCTGGTGTCCCTCGACGGTGAACTCCACCGGCAGCCCCGCACCGCGCATCTGACCGATGACCTGATCCAACTGCCCGATCCCGGGCTGCGGCGTGTACTCCTCCTCGCCCTCGCGCAGGACCCCGAGTATCCCGCGCACCTCGGCCAGCGCTGCCCTACCGGTCGCCGCGATGGTTTCCAACGCGACCCTGGCCCGCGCCGGGTCGGCATCGATCGCGTACGTGGCACCGTCGGCCTGAACCACCATCACGCTCAGGCTGTGGGCCACCACATCGTGCATCTCCCGGGCGATACGCTCCCGCTCTTCGGCCGCCGCAGCCTGGGTGCGGGCGTCGCGCTCGCGTTCCAACCACTGCGCGCGCTCCTCCAAACCGGTGAAGTAGCGTCGACGGATCTTCACGTAGAGCCCGGTGACCCAGAACAGCAGGATGAGGAAGGTGTAGGCAACGAAGGCGTCCCAGTCGCCCCAGTCTGCGTAGGGGGACTGCACGATGGCCAAAACCAGACCAACCTCGACGACCCCCAGTGCGGTGAGCGCCCACGCCCATCGGCAGCGTGCCGCAACGGTGTACATGGCGACGACGACGGCGAAATCGGCGGCCATCAACCCCGCGCCCGACACCAGTTGCACTGCGGCCGCCAGAGCGACGACCGCGAAGACCACCGCTGGGAAGGTGCGCCGCAAGGTCAGCGGTAGTAGGAGCGCGAACGTGATGGCCAGGTGCAAGGGCGCGGGTATGTAATCGACGCGGTCTCCGTCGGCGTAACCCAGGATTGTGCCCAGACACAGCAGCAGAAAGGGAGCGACACTGAGGGCGTCGACGAGCATCTCGTGTTGCCGTAGCCACCGTCGCGCTCTGCCGAACATCCGATCAGTATAGTTTTCCGACCCCATCCGGGAATTCGGAAATGGAGGAGCGTCGGACCGGATATCCCTTCTGCGAATCGGCTACGGATCCGCCTGCTATCCGCCCCTCACTCCTGGCGGAGCCCTACGCCGCGGACAGTGCCAGACACCGCCCGCGCATCCCCGGGGCGTGGCCGTCAGGCAGGAGCCATACAACGCCCCCCCATGATCGGGGCGGGCACCGGCTTCTGACTACCGATGTGACGGGCTTGTCGGGAACCAGAACGCCAACCACCCCTTGAGTGATCCATATCATACAAGAAGTGTCCGATGCATCCCGTCACAAAGCGGCCGCCCCGACAGGGCCCCGGGGTCGCACGATCCCAGGCCACGGACGTTCCTTGTACCGCTGCATCACCATGCCGGGCCTCCGGCATACACGAGCGCGTCACCTTTATCTTGTAGATCTGCTGGTGGAGTTCTCTGCTGCCGGGGCGTGCGGTGAGCACACGCCCCGGCAGCCCGTGGGGAACACGACCGGGCCCTACGAAGCCGCCCCCGCGGCTCCGCCGTCGACCAGGCGCAGTTCGGGCCAGGACCAGTTGCGGCGCAGCCACCGGTCGTGCGACGCCACGACGACCGCGCCCGGTGCCGTGCCCAGGGCCTCCTCCAGTTCCTCCGCCAGGGCCAGGGACAGGTGGTTGGTCGGCTCGTCCAGCAGCAGCACGTCCGGGGAGTGCCCGATCAGCATCGCGAGTGCGAGACGGCGCCGCTGCCCCACGCTCAGCAGGCCCACCGGCCGGTCCAGGTCCCGTGGTGCCACCAGACCCAGGTCCGTCAGTCGCGGGGCGTCCGGCAGCGCCGCGTTCAACCCGTCGTAGAGCCCGCGCGGGGTCCGCTCCGGGTCGGAGAACACCACGTCCTGCTCCAGCAGGGCCACCGTCACGCCCCGCCGCCACAGCACCTGTCCCGACTCCGGCCGCAACCGGCGCCCCAGGGCGTACAGCAGTGTGGACTTGCCCGCCCCGTTGGGCCCGGTCACCAGCAGGCGACCGTCCGGGGGGAGGTCCAGGTGGTCGAGCCGCAACCGCCCCGGCACCACCACGCCTCTCAGGGTGATGGCGTTGCCGCCGGCCTCCCCCGGGTCGCGGGTCAGCGGCGCGCTGAACGCCAGGGGCCGCGGCGGCCTGCGGACCTGGTCGCGTTCCAGCTCGTCCAGCCGCCCCCGTGCGTTGCGGACCCGGCGCGACACCTGTTTCTCCACGCGTCCGCCGGAGAAGTCGTACGCCATCTTGGCGTTGTCGCGGGGAGCCCGGTCGGGGGCGACCTGCCGTGACGTGGTCCGCACCGCCTCACGCAGTCCCTTCAGGTCGCTCTGCTCCCGCTGGTAGCGCTGCTCCCAGTGTTCCCGCTCCAGCCGCTTCTCCTCCAGGTAGAACGAGTACGCGCCCCCGTAGTACGTGGGCCCCTGCACGGCGGGGTCCAGGTCCAGCAGGCCGGTGCAGACCGCGTCCAAAAACACCCGGTCGTGGCTGGCCAGCACCACCACCCCCGGCAGGTCCCGCAGAAACCCCTCCAGGAACGCCAGCGCCTGGTCGTCCAGGTGGTTGGTGGGCTCGTCCAGCAACAGGGCGTGCGGGCGGCGGACCAGCAGCGCGGCCAGGCCCAGACGGCTGCGCTGACCGCCCGACATCCGGCCCACCTGCCGTTCGGGTTCGATCCCGCCCAGTCCGAGGCCCGCCACCACCAGCTCGGCGCGCCGCTCGGCGTCCCACACCTGTCCTCTCTCTGCGTCGGCCAGAGCCTCCGCGTACGCCGCCAGCGCCCCCGGCTCCTCGGGGGCGCCGTCGAGCGCCACAGCGCTCCGCGTCAGCCTCCGCTCCACCTCCCTGGCGGGGGCGAGCGCCTCCTCCAGGACCTGGGCCAGCGTCGTCTCCGGGGGGTGCGGCAGCTCCTGGTACAGGAAGCCGGTGTCATCGGGCCGTTCCACCCGGCCCGCGTCGGGCTCCTCCTCCCCCGACAGCAGGCGCAACAGGGTGGACTTGCCCGCGCCGTTCTCGCCGACCAGCCCCAACCGCTGTCCCGGGGCCACGTCGAGGCCGACCCCGTCGAACACCACGTGGTCGCCGTGGACGCGGGCCAGGTCGCGGGCCCGCAGCAGCGGCGGACCACTCGTGCTCTGCGCTGCGGTGGGAAGCCGGGCCGGCTTGGTCGGGGTGGTGGAGGCCGGGGTGCCGCCCGGCGCGGGTGTGGATTCGTAGGTCACGGAGTGGGACCACCCTTCGTCTGGGGGTGGGTCCCGATGCCCGGCCGGTCCCGTTGCCTCCCGGGCGCGTGGAGCGCGGATCCGTGGAGCGCGGAGCGGTCTGCCGAAGGGCGGCGGACGCAGGGTCCGCCGCGGGCATCGAGACCGCACCGTGGTTCACGGGTACGCGGAGCGGGGTACCGGCTCAAGCCCCGGAGGGGCGAGCCCCGCACGCTCGGCGGATCGGTCTCGATGTCAGTTCAGCATGGTGGTCCCAGACTAACCGGACGATCCCTGCGCGGGCAAAGGGTTTTCGTGGCGCGGCGCGGCAGGGGTGGGGGCGGGCACGGTGGGACCGGGGGCGCAGGGGATCGCGACCGCCCCCGGTCCGCCTTCTTATGCCCTACCGCCCCCGCAGGGACCGGTAGCGCTCCACCAGGGAGGCCGTGGAGGTGTCGAGGCCGGGCACGTCCGCCCCTTCGCTGAGTGCGGGTTCGACCCGTTCGGCCAGGATCTTGCCGAGTTGGACGCCCCACTGGTCGAAGGAGTTGATGTTCCACACCGCCCCCTGCACGAACACCTTGTGCTCGTAGAGGGCGATGAGCTGCCCCAGGACGGACGGGCTGAGCCGGTCGGCCAGGATCGTCGTGGTGGGGTGGTTGCCCGCGAAGGTGCGGTGCGGGACCAGTTCGGGGGGCACACCCTCGTCGGCGACCTCCTCGGCGGTCCGGCCGAAGGCCAGCGCCTGGCCCTGCGCGAACAGGTTGGCCATGAGCAGGTCGTGCTGGGGCACCAGGGACGCGGGCAGGTCGGGGGCGGGGTTGGCGAACCCGAGGAGGTCCGCGGGCACGAACCGGGTGCCCTGGTGCAGGAGCTGGAAGTAGGCGTGCTGGCCGTTGGTGCCGGGGGTGCCCCACACCACCGGGCCGGTCTGCCAGCCGACGGGCCGCCCGTCCCGCTGCACGGACTTGCCGTTGGACTCCATGTCGAGCTGCTGGAGGTAGGCGGTGAACTTCGACATGTAGTGGCTGTAGGGCAGCACCGCGTGGCTGTGGGCGTCGAGGAAGCCGCCGTACCAGACGCCCAGGAGGCCGAGCAGGAAGGGCAGGTTGCGCTCGGCCGGGGCGGTGGCGAAGTGGGTGTCCATCAGGTGGAACCCGGCGAGCATCTCCTGGAACTGTTCGTGTCCCAGCGCCACCATCAGGGACAGGCCGATGGCGGAGTCGTAGGAGTAGCGGCCGCCCACCCAGTCCCAGAACTCGAACATGTTGCGGGTGTCGATACCGAAGGCCTCGACCGCGGGGGTGTTGGTGGACACCGCGACGAAGTGCTTGGCGATGGCGTCGCCGTCGGGTTTCTCCCCCAGCCCGTCCAGCAGCCAGTCGCGCGCGGCGGTGGCGTTGGTGATGGTCTCGACGGTGGTGAAGGTCTTGGACGCGACCACGAACAGTGTGGTGGCGGGGTCGGCGTCGACGAGCGCCTCGTGCAGGTCGGTGCCGTCCACGTTGGACACGAACCGGAACTCCAGGCCCCGGTCGGTGTAGGGGCGCAGCGCCTCGTAGGCCATGGCGGGGCCGAGATCGGAGCCGCCGATGCCGATGTTGACGATCCTGCGCACCGGCAGGCCGGTGTGACCGCGCCACTCGCGTGAGCGGACCCGGTCGGCGAAGTCGCCCATACGTCGCAGGACCCGGTGCACCTCCGGCACCACGTCGCGGCCGTCGTTCTCGATCACCGCTTCGCGGGGGGCGCGCAGGGCGGTGTGCAGGACGGCGCGGTCCTCGGTGGTGTTGATGTGCTCACCGCGCAGCATGGCGTCGCGCAGGTCCGCGACGCCGGTGGCGGCGGCCAGGTCACGGAGCAGTCCGAGAGTCTCGTCGGTGACCAGGTTCTTGGAGTAGTCGGCGTGCAGGTCGCCGACGTCGAGCGTGTACCTTCCGGCCCGGGACGGGTCGTCGGCGAACAACTCGCGCAGGTGGGTGGGGCCCAGGCGCGCACGGTGTGCTCCCAGTGCGGCCCACTCCTCCCTGCGGTCCAGGGGAGGGGCCGCGCCGGCCCCCTCTCCGGTGTCCTCGGTGCGAGGGAGGGGTGTGCTGGCAGACATCCGGTCGCTCCTCGTCGTCCGTGCGCTCTGGTGCGGGCGGCTGCGCACGTGTGATCGGTCCGCTGGACGCTCCCACCGTGCGACTGTGCCCGAAGGCGTGTGCGCCGTCCCGTCCGGGGACGTACGGCGCACAGCCCTAGCCTGCCACGAACACCCCCGTCTGAGGGGCTTTCCACAGCCCCGGTCGGGGGATTCCCCGCACCGGGGACGGGTTCGATCCGGTGCTCACGCCTCCTGGCGCTCGCGGCGCAGTTCGCCGACCTCGGCGCGCAGGAACTTGAGCTCGGCCAGGATCAGCGCGTGGCCCGGGTCGGGGCCGCTGTCGTCCGGGTCCGAACCGACCAGGCCGCCCGGCCCGTCGCCCGGCCCGCCCCCGCTCTGCTCACTGTCGTCCTTCTCCAGGGCCTCCACGGCGACGGCGATGAACAGGTTGAGCGCCACCAGGGTGGACACGAGCACGAAGACCACGAAGAACACCCAGGCCATCGGCTTGTGCTCCATCACGTCCTTGGCGATGTTGCCCCAGCCGTCGGCGGTGGCGATCTGGAAGAGGGTGAAGAGCGAGGTGGGGAGGTCGTTGAAGTACTGGGGGGAGACCTCCGCGAAGAGCCGTGTGGCCATGACCGCCGACACGTAGAGCAGCAGCATCACCAGGAACAGGATGGACATCATGCCGGGCAGTGCCCGGAACAGCCCGGACACGACGTGCCTCAGGGTCGGTATCACCGACAGCAGCCGCAGCACCCTGAGGACGCGCAGCACCCGCAGCACCGAGAACGGCCCGGAGGTCGGCAGCAGGGCGATCCCGATGATCACCAGGTCGAACCAGCTCCAGGGGTCGCGGAAGAACTCCGCCCTGTGGGCGAACATCCGCAGCCCCAGTTCGAGGACGAACAGGGCGAGGATCACCATGTCGAAGCCGTGGAGGAGGTCGCCGTGGGCCTCCATCACCCGGGGTGAGGTCTCGACGCCGAGGATGACGGCGTTGATGAGGATGAGGGTGACGACGCCGGCCTGGAACCAGGGGGCGTCGACGATCGTTCGGACCCGGTCGCGCACGGTCACGGGAGAGGGGACTCCATTCGTCATCTCGGACAGCAGCGCCAAAGTTTACCGTCCGTCACCACACGGATTTCCGCCCTTTTCGCCCACTACATCGGCCTTGCAGCCCCTTCTCACCCGCCCCACTGGCATCCCCTGCCCCGACCAGGCATGATCGGAAGTAGGGACCCAAGCGTGAGGGGGAGGCCGGTGAAAGGACGACCCGACGGATTCGACGCGGGGCCCTCCGGGCCCGTACCCGGGCACGGGGGCGACGTCGACGATGTGGACGCGGACATGGACGCGGGCGCGGCGGACCAGGACACCGCGGTGGCCGGGTTCCTGGAGGACCACCCGTACGGCCACCGCATCGAGGAGATCGAGGACCACGACACCCTCGGCATCGGCGCGGAGCTGGGCCGGGAGGTCCCCGAGCAGGCTCCCGACCCCGAGGAGGAGCGCTCTGCGGCGCCGGACCGTGAGGACCTGACGCGGATGCTCGGCGCGGAGGAGGTCGCGGACGGGATCCGTGACGGCGACGGCTGAGGCCCGCAGGGCGGGAGCCGGTTCGGTGCCGTCCGCTCCGCGTACCCCGGCGTCAGTCCCCGCAACCGCCGCTGCGCGCGAGATCGGTTCGGAGCCAGCGCTCCACCCGCAGGACGTGCACGGTGGCGGCGGCCCTGGCAGCGTCGGGGTCACGTGCCACGAGGGCCTCGTGGATGCGCTCGTGGTCCTCGTGGAGCTGCGCGGTCAGCCCCGCCTCCCGGTGGCCGGCCCACACGCGCGCGTTGAAGGTGCGCGAGGACAGTCCGTCGTTGACCGCCGCCAGGGTGGCGTTGCCCGTGCTGGCCACGATGGCCTGGTGGAACCCGAGGTCCGCCCCGGCGGTGTCGAGCACGCCCCCGTCCCGGTTCTCCCGCGCGGGGCGCGTGCCGCCCCGGGCGCCGCCGCAGTCCATCGCGGCGGCATCGTCCATGTGCTCCAGGAGCGCGCCGATGCGTTCCAGGTCCCGCGCGTCGGCCCGCGCCGCGGCCAGCGCCGTCGCGGCCGGTTCGAGCATCCGGCGCACCTGGAGGACCTCCAGGAGGGTCTGGCCCTGGGACACCTCGGCGAGTACGGAGAAGGTCTCCAGCAGGTCGGCGGGGCGCAGAGCGGTGACGTAGACGCCCGCTCCGTGGCGGGACTCCAGGACACCGAGCGTGGTGAGGGCGCGGATGGCCTCGCGCATGGAGCTGCGGGACACCCCGAGCTGGACGGCCAGGTCGCGTTCGGTGGGCAGGCGCTCGCCGGGGCCGACCTCGCCTCCCGCGATCATCGCCTTGATCCGCTCGACGGCCCTCTGGGTGACGGGCGTGCGCTCACCGCCGGGATCGTGGGGCACGGATCTCTCCAGGTCATCGGGGTCGGCCGCGCCGCGGGGAGCCGCCGCGCCCGTGCACATCGCACAGAGCGGTCATCATACCAATTCTGCTCGCTTCCCCGTGAATCCCCCCGTCTTCGGCTCGTTCACCCCGCGTTCGACCCCTTCCTGTGAAAATGGTCTGACCATTGCGCGTTGTCGGCGACCAGCTGCGCCGAGGGACGGGGAACACCGGTACCGGTACTGGTGGCCTCCGCGCGGTCGTTCCGCGCCTGCCCGCAGGAGGGCGTGCGGCACTCGGGGGCGCCCGTGCCCGCGGTGTGCCCGTGGGCGGCGTGGTGGCGGTGACCGGTTCCGACCGGAGGGCTACCGTGCTGGGATGCTGATCCGTCGTGCTCTGCCGGGTGACGGCCCGGGGATAGCCTCCCTGATCGTGGCCGCGGCCCCGCACTTCGAGGTCAAGGGCTACCCGGACGGCTACTGGCCCGAGGGCATCGTGGTCCTGGTCGCCGTCGAGGCGGGCGTCGTCGTGGGGTGGATCGAGGGTGTCGTGGACGGTGCCTACACAGGCCCCGGGTCGCCCGCTCCTCCCCCGCACGGGTACGTCCTGGCGCTGGTCGTGGAGGCGGCGTGGCGACGGCAGGGGATCGGCACACGGCTGCTGGAAGCGTTCGTGAGCGTGGCACGCGGCGCGGGGGCGCGCTGGGTGTTCCTTCTGCCCGAGGAGGGCGAGTACGTGGAGGGGCGCGTGGCGTTCTTCGACGCCGCCGGGTTCACTCCCGTGGCCCATCCCGGCAAGACGTGGCCCGCCATGGGCCGCTGGACCTGATGCCCGCGCACCCCGCGCGCCGCCTGTCGTCCGCACCACCGTGGGGTCGGTCGGACGCCCCTGAGGGTGATTGAACCGCGTTGTGCCCGGCAGCAGGGTGAGCGTCGTCGAAGCTGCAGCTCGCCTGACGGCGCCCACAGCCGTCCCCCGCAGCCTGAGGCATGGGATGCGCTCGCGCCCCGCGCCGCCACGGCGTGTTCACACCGAAGGACTGAAACGAGACAAAACCGAACGATGCCTCACACCAGTGCATTCATCTGTTAACAGGTCCGTCTTCTACCGCCGTTAGCGTCTCGTTCACTGATTTCGTGGCCGCGTGGCAACGCCAGGGGTGGAGGAGGGGACGGGTATGTCGCTGGACCCGAACATGTCCGACTCCTCACGCAACGCCATCAAAGTCCTCACCGGCATCGAGGTCCCCACCGCCGGACTCCTCCAACTCGGCCGCGCCTCCGAGATCTACGCCGCCCTGGACCAACGCCTGGGCGTCCTGGACGAACTCCTCAACCTCAGCCGCAAACACGCACGCCGCAACTTCGACGGCACCACCGCCGACCACTACGAACGCTCCCTGGACCAATTCACCAGAGGAGACAACAACTACGTCGGCTCCGCCCGCGACAACTCCACCACCATGTCCACCGAACTCTTCAAGGCCCGCGCCAACGTCGAGTACATGCACATGATGGTCATCGGCCAGTTCATCCAACTCCTGGTCGAGATCGCCTGGGCCATCGCCACCGCCAAATTCACCTTCGGCGCCTCCCTCAAGTGGATCCCCGTCTTCAAGGCCATCCGCAGCCTGGCCATGCGCCGCATCCTGACCTGGCTCCTGATCACCGTCCCCAGCCACCAGATCATCAGCCAGATCTTCGCCAGCATGGACAGCATCATCCAACGCATCCAGATCGGACGCGGCACCCGCCACCACCACGACCACAAACTCACCAAGAGCGCCCACACCGGCGCCGCCATCGAAGGAGCCCTCTCCGCCGTCTTCTCCGCCGGCATCGACGGCCTCTTCAGCAAACAACTCACCGACCTGTTCAACACCGGCCTCAAAGACCTCAAAGACCTCCCCGACCCCCCGCCCCTCACACGCACCGGCCCCGACGGCGCAGGACCCCCCGCCGGACCCCCCACTGGGCCCCCGCTCCGCGAAACCCCCCCACCCGGAGGCGGACCCGACGGACCCCCCGCAGGCCCACCCGCCGGGCCCGTCAAAGACGACCCACCGCCCACCGGCGGACCCGACCGCGACACCGACACACCCCCACCCGGCGGACCCGACGGACCCCCCACCAAACCCAAGAACGACCCACCCGCAGGACCCGTCAAAGACGACCCACCCACAACCAACCCCGACCGGGGGCCCGACACACCCGCACCCAAGGACACCCCCGCACCCACACCCGCACCCAAGGACACCCCGCTCCCGGCCCCCTCCCTCAACAAGGACCTGGCCACCGTCTTCGGACGCCACAACGACGAATTCCTCACCCCCTA